>JADFXS010000224.1:0-4106 GCA_015233515.1 Deltaproteobacteria bacterium
TTATTCCGTATAAAAATCATTCCATAAGCAGCTGATTAACTTTAGTCTTTTATGGCCGGGCCAAAAGCCCGGATTATAATTTCACCGCTTTATATTCCGATTTTTTCGTCTTCACTTTGACCGTATCTGACAATCCGCCATGGCATGATTGAAGCGTGAAACTTTTTATCATGGTTTCGAACGTCGGCGCGATCGATTCAACATCAGGAATTCATATCAGATATCCAGGGAGGTACGGAATTATGGAAAGAATAAAAACATGGGCGGCTTCGATCAAACTGAGCCGCAAACAGGTATGCAGAAACCTGGCTGTTTTTCCCTTGTTGGCTTCGGATCCCGGGGAGCCGTTTTTTTTAACTCTGGATGAAGCCTTGGCCCAAAAGGCGATCAGCCTCACGGAAAAAAGTTCCAGCGGGACCGTGTCTGAATTAAGGCTAGTCAATTCCCAGGCAAAACCGGTCCTGATTTTAGAAGGGGAAGAATTGATGGGTGCTAAACAAAATCGGATTATAAACGCCACTTTTCTCATTGCCGGTAATACCGAACTGGAAATTCCGGTGAGTTGCGTGGAACAGGGCCGCTGGAACTATACTTCACCAGAATTTCGGTCTGGGGAAAAACTCATGCCGGCCAGCCTGCGTCAGGAACATCAAGTAGATTTAGCGTGCGGTTTGGAGCTAGGCCTAGGCTACAGATCTAACCAAGGAAAAATATGGAACAAAATACAACAGAAATCCAAGCGGATGAAATCTGAGTCCGACACTGGAGCCATGGATATCATGTTTGAAAACCACCAGGATCAGTTAGCCGACTTTTCCAAGACTCTCCGAGTAATTGAATTGCAGGTGGGAGCGGTATTTTTCATCAACGGCCGGCCGGCCGGTCTTGATTTATTTTGTTTTCCTGATACTTGGGCAAAATTTTTCGACAAGCTGGTAAAAAGCTATGCGCTGGACGCCCTGGACTGGATGGAGGATTCGGTCAATCCGACGGTTTCCCCCTTCATGGCCCGCCGGTTTCTGACGGCCGCAATGACCAGTCCTGGTAAGGGATATCCTTCGGTGGGCTTGGGAGAGAATCTAAGATTTGATTCCCGGCAGGTTAACGGTGCGGCGCTGATAGTTCAAAACCAAGTCTTGCACTTATCCGCTTTTTCTAAAAATGAAAACCGCCCAGGACATGAAAGCCGCCCAGGAGGCGAGGCCGGATATGCCCGCTTTTCCAAACGTCGGAAAAATGCCATTCACGGGTCTTAAATAAAAAAGACGATTTTAGATTCAGTGAATAGTCTGTCGGCGGCCTCGAATCCGAGGCGGAGTGCGTGAAACCCAGGGATGTAGTTCGGACGATGGTGGTCTTAATTAGGCATAATCGTCAATCTGCCCGAGTCTAAACCAATATTATCAGGAGGTTTGTATGGTTAAAAAAATCTATATCTGGGTAGTGCTTTTATTTTTCGCGATTATAGCCTCCGGCTGTGCCAGTAATATCGGCACGGTAAAAGCTATTACCGCACCAACGGATGAGACGGTCATCAAAAAACAGAGCAATCTGGCTCTTGAAATCAAGACTATAGGAGACTTGGTGATTACTTCAAGTGATTTGGAAAGAATATCAAAGCTTATTCTCATTCAAATCAAAAGCGAGTATCCGCGACGATTCAAGACCATTAACAGCATCTCCAATGAACTATCCACGTTACGGGCTACAGTTATTATAAGGAGGTATGATCCGGGAAACGCCTTCGCCCGTGCAATGTTAATCGGTCTTGGACAGATACATATCGACGCCGACGTAACCTTGGTGGATATCGAGACAAATAAAGATGTTGCCAGTTACGATGTGACAAAAACTTTTGCCATGGGCGGTATCTGGGGAGCAACCACCGATATTAAGGATGTCGAGGAAGGCTTTGCCAAGGCTGTGGCTGCTTCCATTATGGGTATAACGGAACCAACCAATCCAAGCCCGGTAGGAGTTGCCCATGGACCTGGTCATGGTCAATAAATATCTTTGGCCAGGCAGAAGGATAACTGAGCAGCAAATCAAAATTCATCATGATCTCCGGATGTCGACTACCATACCGGCAAGAGAGTCTGATGATTAACAGAGTCATAAGGTGAGCGCAAAGGAACTTCAAAAAATAATTTTGAACAAAGACCTTCATTTTCTGGCTACAAGCCCGAACCGGGATCACAAAACCGGTCGTGAACTTATCGGACTTCCGGTCCCTGGATCGCTCCAGGGACCGGCCGACTCTCCGCCAAAATCATTACTCCCAAAAACATAATCATATACTTCCGAAATTACCGAAGATCGGTGGCTACCATCTCCGGGCGGTGATCATGTGCCAAAAGTTCTTGTCAGGACGTCGAGTAATTCCCGCCAATTTGATATCCAACAGGCCGGAGTATCGCTCATATACTTCGGTCTTTTGCTTGAACCAGCGAACGCAACCCGGCGCTTCAAAACCGGCGAGAGAAAAAACCAAAGGCGTACCGGATGGAAAGCCGGCGATTAAGCCTTGATCATCTTTAATGTAATCCAGGATTTTGATCATCAGAAAGGCATCATATTTTCCAAATTCCGCCCGAGTATTTTTAGCGTTGAAGTCGCCAAAGGCAAAAGTCCATCCCGGAAAACGATTGCGAGCCGTCTCCAGCTTTTTCATATCCACATCCACGCCCCAGTAGACTTCCTTGCGGTTTAGCCTTTCCGACAGGACCTTGACAAACAGGCCGGACCCGCAACCGAGATCCGCCACACGTTGAATATTGAGTAGCCCCAAATGCATGTAGGCGTCCCGGTACAAGCCTTCATCCAGGAGGTCCTCATCCGGAGTTTGGAGTTGGTTTTTATTTTGAGTCTGTTCCATGGTCATCATGGTCATGGTCAATTTAGTCAGGACAATTACCAGGCAGGCGCCGGTCAGATCTGACCATTTGACCAGGATAATATTGAAAAGCAGATTGAAGATGGTGACGATCACCGAAAAAACCAGAAGCATATTGACGCCTTCGGTGACCATCATCACATAGGCGAATAAATTGTTTTCAAATGAAAGGAAGATGGAAGCCGTAAGGTATTTCTGCATCCAGATGGCATCATGATATTCGGCCGGATAGATCAACCCGATTAAAAAGTCACTTTCCACGAACAGAACGAACATGATCGGCCAGGCAATAGCCAGCAGCCATAGGGCTGAACCGTGTATCAATCGGCCAAAACCTTGACGATCCTTCCACCACAGAACCGCCAGCATGGGGAAGACCACCGCTCCCAAAAGTTGTTCGGAAGCCAGGGTGGAAATGGGATCGACCAGGCTATAGGCGGCGCTGTAATAGGCCACTCCTTTGACCCCGGCGGCTTTTTCCAGGAAGAAAATGTTGGTTTTGTTGTATACCGTTCCGAGAATTTGAGTCAGGGCAAAGATCGCGGCCGTCCGGAAAAGCAGCCAAATTTGCGGGCGATCCACGCGGACCAAGATGTTTTGGATACAGCTCTTGACGAGTCCTTTTACCCCCAAGCTTATCCAAACCACACCGGAAATCAGCTTGAAACCACCAATCAACAGGGAGGGCCAACCCAGGGTCACCCCGATAAGGCCATAACCATAGGCCAGGAGGGAACCGAAAATTTTGATTTTGGCCTCTCGGGCCTGTTGGCCCTGGACTCGCAAGTGGGCAAAAAATGTTTCCGCGATGGCTTCCAGAGCATGACCTAGTCCGACGACCATGACCAACGCCACCACGCCGATGGAAAATTTTTGCCACAGGACCATGACCGCCAGGCCGATCAATGTGGGAAGCAGCAGCGAAAGCTTGATGAGGTTGGCCTGATTGAGCAGAGCGGGGGCTTGATCCACCTTTAACCGGCTGAGCTGAGCCACCAAAGGATAATACAAGCCGAATTGGATGATCTTGATCACGATACTGCCGGCGGCCAAGGCGTACATGATCTGACCGTAGCCTTCCTGGTCCCGCCAGGCCAGCAACAGAAAGAAAGCCGTACTTATCAGACCTTCCAAGCCTTGAGCCGAAACCAGGTGTCCGAAACGGCTTAGTATGCTTTTCGGTGAAGACGATACGGTCGGGCCGGCTTCTTTT
>JADFXS010000224.1:4127-5235 GCA_015233515.1 Deltaproteobacteria bacterium
TCAGAAAGAAAAGGCGTAGAGACGCGAAGCGGGCCTCCCAGGCAATTTTTGGAAAACTGCGCTCACTTCGCGCCCTGGGCTGACTATCAATAACCCCTAAGACCGCAGCATCGGGAACAAACCGGCATCAAGCCCTCGCGGCTGAGACTGGTGCGGAAGCGGCGGTATGGCTCAGAGTTCCAAATTTCGGAAATAGTCGCCTCTTGAACATTACCGACCACGTAGTCATGGTAATCGCGACAAGGAGACAAATTACCGTTACTGTTTACTTCCACGGCCTGATAGATGGAGACACACTGATTGAACCCGAAGGTTTGTCGGTGGTCGGTATAATAGGTTTTCAGGCTTTCGAGATCGGCGATCTGCGGGATGATGCTTACAGCCGGAGCGCCCCAACGTCGGGAAATGGTTTGGAGACGTTTTAGTTGCTGATAGAGCAAATCCGGATCAGCCGGTTTCCAATTGCCGATCCATCCGCGATGGCGTATGGGCATAAAGCCGAAGCGGTGAAAAAAGTCTTGTTCGTGGGCTTCGGCCCGCGCTTCGTCAATCCACCAGGACAGATAGAAGACGAACAGATCGACCTTATCCCGGAAAACTTCATAAATATCTAACAGGTGAGGCAAGTTGGCTTGAGAAATCACCGTCAGCGCGGCCATGACCGGCAAAGATTGGCCTTTGGCTTTACGAGCTTCACGAACGGCTTGCAAGCCGTTTTGGATGTCGGAAAAATTGTTTCCTCCCCCGGCGGATGGGCGAACCTGGTTGTGCAATTCAGCGCAATGGCCATCCACGGAAACCTGCAGGAAAAACAAGGGGGCTTTAACTAAACGTTCGGCCGCCGCGGCGATATGCGTCCCATTGGTCGCGATAGAGGGGGGAAGGCCTAAAGCGGCCGCGCCGTCTATCAAGTCCAAAAGACCCTGATAAAGCATGGGCTCCCCACCCCAGAAATATATCAAGGGATGGTGGCCATGGGCCACCAAGTCGCGAAATAGTTCCAGATATCGGGCTGGGGATACTTCTTTTTCCTTGAGTTGTTTCAGGTTTTTTCCATGCAGAAAACCGCTGTCCCCCCATTGTCCGCAGGTATGACATCGCAGGTTGC
>JADFXS010000225.1 GCA_015233515.1 Deltaproteobacteria bacterium
GGGAGAAATCTCATTGTGACTTGGTAGTGTTGGAGATTTCTCGTCGCGGCCTGTGGCCGCTCCTCGAAGTAACAAGGATACTTCAAAACGAAGAAACTTTCGAGAACCACTATAAATCCACCCGACCTGGGGTTTAGAGGCTCAACCGGCTTATCTCTATTCAAGACAAATAAATTCATATCTGTGAGTTCAAAAATTTAATATAAATTACCAATAGATATAAACGAAAACGACTCGCGGCCCGCAGCTTTGATTTGAGCCTGCGCTCAAAATACTATTGACAAACCCTGTTTGGGGACATATTATGGTCATATGCTCATAACGAACGAGGAACTTTTATGCCCAGACCCACCAAATGTCGAATGATCTCCGGATTACCGGGAGTGAGCTACTTCAAGCCCCGTGGCGTGCCTTTGCGGGAACTGGAGGAAGTGGTTCTGCCGGTGGAGGGATTGGAAGCCCTGCGATTGGCCGAACTGGAAGGCCTGGACCAGGACCGGGCGGCTCAGAAGATGAGCGTTTCCCGTCAGACCTTTGGACGGATCTTGGCCGCGGCGCGCCGGACATTGGTGGACGCCGTGGTCAACGGCAAGGCTTTGCGGATAGACGGCGGCAACTATGCGGTGGGTGCCCAGGGCCAAGGACCGGGAAGCGGTTGCGGCACCTCCCTGGGTCATGGGGGATCGGACGTTAGTGAGTAGAGGTAATAGCAAAACTGCCCTTTTGGCCCAACTCTTGGTCGGGCTCAATCCGGGCCAAAATTTCTAGTTTTGCCATCACCTCAATAATCAAATCATTTTGTAAGGAGTGACGATCATGAAAAATACCTTAGCGGTTCCTTCAGTTTTTCCGGGGGGCTTGGAAGCGGGACTTTCACCCCATTTCGGACATTGCGACGTCTTCACCGTGGTGGACATCGTCGACGGCCAAGTCGGCCAGGTGGCGGTCATACCCAACCAGGAACATGAAACAGGCGGTTGCCTGGCGCCGGTTAACATTCTAGCTCAACGCGGAGTCGACAGTCTGGTTTCCGGCGGCATGGGTATGAGGCCGCTGATGGGTTTCATGCAGGCCGGGATTGAAGTGTATCATAACGCCGGTCACTTTCAGGTGGGCCCGGCGGTCAAAGCCTTCGCGGCCGGCCTTCTGCCCAAGTTCGGCCAGAATATGACTTGCGGCGGTCACGGTCCTGGCGGATGCGGCGGCCACTGACGCCCAGTTCAGACCTTTTCTTTTTTAAAACACCCGGCGACTAGCCGAGGATAAAAGAATCGCCGGCAAAACCAGGCGCGGATTTACGAGGAGACCATCACTTCCTCGGAGATTTCCGCGCCGGTTTTTTGTATAATAATGTACATTATGAATTATTTTAATTCCGTTGAGAATATCATCACTACGTAATGTCGGGCAGAAGGAAAACAATCCTCCTCGCCGATGTATCGGGGTAAACCTATTGGGATAAAAAATGTATCTTATGAAAAATTCCGGAGATCAGAGCATACATTCGTCGAAAGAGCGGAAATACGATCCAAGAACCACGGCTCGGTTTCAGATTCAACAAAAATCCAACGAGCTTGGTTTCCTTCACCAAGCTTCCAATAATGATGGGAGTAACCGATGCCTGACGACAAAAGACTAATTCACTCCATCAGATTACAAAATCTGCTGTCTTTCGGTCCATCTTCGGAAGAGATCCGCTTGGAAGCCCTTAATGTCATCATCGGGCCAAATGCCACTGGGAAATCGAACCTTATTGAGATTATTGGCCTATTGCAATCTCTTCCTCAAGACTTGACCCTACCTGTCAGGGATGGAGGCGGAATCGGCGAATGGTTATGGAAAGGATCATCCCGTCCGCCGATAGCTGAAATAGATGTGACTATTGATTATCCCGAGGGCGCCATGCCTTTGAGGCACAAACTGTCCATAACCACTGCCGGCCAACGCCTGGAACTGGTGGATGAGGCGGTGGAAAACATTCGCCCTGAGGCGCATCATGAGGATGTCCGTTTTTTTTATCGTTATCAACAAGGAAAGCCTACAATAAATGTATGCTTGTTCCCTCCGGAAGGACCGGAAGCGATCCTACCGCCGCTTTCCCGTAAACTTCGCCGTAACGATAACCTCAAGCACAACCAGTCCGTTCTATCCCAATTGCAGGGTCCGGAATATCCGGAGATTTCTTATCTAAAGAGTAAATACGAAGCCATCCGTTTGTATCGAGAATGGAACCTTGGCCGCTATACACCGCTGCGCCAGCCTCAGCCCGCGGACTTGCCCGCGGATTTTTTAATGGATGACTGCCGTAACCTTGGCATGGTCCTCAACGACTTGGAGCACAAGCACGGTTTTCCCAATTACTTTTTGGAGAAGCTTCAACTCTTTAATAATGACTTCACTCATGCTTCCACCAGAGTTTTAGGCGGAACGGTCCAAGTATATTTACATGAAAAAAATCTCGAGGCCATCCCGGCAACCCGGCTGTCCGATGGAACCCTTCGATATTTATGTTTGTTATGTATTCTTGGCCATCCAACCCCACCGCCGTTAATATGTCTTGAAGAACCCGAGATTGGTTTGCATCCGGACATATTGCCAGCCGTTGCCGAGCTTCTTATCGAAGCCTCCCAGCGGACCCAGTTGATTGTCACCACTCATTCCGATGTTCTAGTGGATGCTTTGACCGAAATCCCTGAAGCTGTAGTGGTTTGTGAAAAGGAAAATGGCCAAACCGCCATGAAACGGCTTAGTGAAGATGACCTTGCAACATGGCTGCAAAAATACACGCTCGGCCAGCTCTGGCGCAAGGGTGAACTTGGGGGTAACCGGTGGTGAAAGTAAAAATATATGTGGAAGGTGGTGGAGAGAGTAGTGCCCTAAAAACCAGTTGCCGTAAAGGCTTTAATAAGCTTATCGAAAAGGCTGGCTTAAAAGGATATATGCCTAGAATCATATCCTGCGGAAGCCGGCGCCGAGCTTACGAAGATTTTTGTCATGCCCTCAAAGTGGCCGAGGCCGGTGTTTTCATCATGCTACTAGTGGATAGCGAAGACCCGGTGGCTCCAACCCACGGGCCTTGGACGCACCTCCTTGACAGGCAATATGACCAGTGGGCCTGCCCGGATGACGCTGACGATGACAACGTTCACCTGATGGTTCAGTGTATGGAGACGTGGTTTCTGGCCGACAAAGCCGCTCTGGCTCAATATTATGGCCGGAATTTCGCGAAGGGTTGTCTTCCGCCCAATCCCCACATCGAAGACATTCCAAAATTGGAGGTACTCAAAGGACTCGAGAACGCAACGAAACAAACCCAAAAGGGCCAATACAAAAAAGGAAATCATTCTTTTAATCTTCTTGAAAGGGTTGATCCGGCAAAACTCAGGCAAGCCAGTCCATCCGCGGAAAGGTTTTTTAAAACCTTGCTGAACAAGCCGGATAAATGAAAGGAGATTTGTTCTTGCTTTACGGCCTAATCCTTTTCCTCTGGTTCACAAGCTGGAGCTTGGAAAGCAGATAAGGAGAGCACGAGCTCCCATAAAAATAGGTTCCAATATACGCTACGATACCGGCTATTTTCATTCGCTAGGCGCCTCGGGCGCGGCTTTGACGTCATAGTCATCCCGTGCTTTTAGGACGTCTTCAATATTTTTTTCCGACCACTCCCGTATCGCCTCAAGTATATGCGCCAGCGTCCGTCCGAGGTCGGTAAGAGAATATTCCACTTTCGGCGGAACGGAGGCATAAACCATACGAGTCACCAGGCCGTCCCTTTCAAGCCCTCGAAGTGTCTGAGTCAGCATTTTTTGCGACACTCCGCCGATCTCCCGCCGCAACTCACCAAACCGTTTCGTCCTGTCCTCAAGCGCACCGACGATGAGAACCGTCCATTTATCGGCAATCCGATCCAGAACAACCCTGGTCGGACAATTTTCATTATATACATTCCATTTCATGCCGGTCCTCTTTTCCTGAAAATCCTGTATACAGATTCAATATGATCACTATACAACACCAAGGTGTCTACTTGCCCATCGCCATATTGGTATCCGTAGTTCTCCAGGCAGAAGAAATCTTGCCTATACATGGCGGTAAGTTTGATGAACATTGGGATGTGATCGGCGTCCAAGGATTGTTTAAGCAACTGGGAGTGATCAATGGTGGTCGGGTTTTCAATTGGGATCCAATTTATTTTTCGATTCGAAACATCTACTTTTTTTAAGGTTAAAAATTTGCGTCGGTTCTTCTGGTGAAATTTTTGAGCTTTGAGCTAATACCTGTTTTAAAGCTCCTCGCGGCAAGTTACGGGGAATATGCTCGTCTGCATATTCAATTCAGGAAACATCCGGCCGGGTCTATCCCGTATTTCGTTGGGTCCAACACGCTATGGATCTTTTTATGTTTGTATCGGGGTTCGCTCAGATCCAGGTCGCGGATCATGGATAAGAATCGGCCATCGGCATCCAAGATTAACCGGAGAACGGGCTGGAGCAGGTTGGAAGTATTTATAGTCATTACTACAGCCACTTCGCCGGAATTGAGCCGGACAGTGGTCCCGATAGGGTAAATACCCAGACATTGGACGAATTTCTCTACCCATTCCGGTGGAAAGTGATTGACCCGTAAACTGAATACTACTTTGAGGGCCTCGTGCGGCAGCATTCCTTTATGGTAAACTCGATCGCTGGACAAGGCGTCATAGACATCGCACATGCCCGATATAGTAATGAAAGGAGGGATTTGGGAGCCGGACATCGCCGTCGGATATCCGCTGCCGTCCTGGCGTTCATGATGGTGCCTGACGATTAGGACGACATCGGAAGGCAAATCCGGATATTGTTCGGCCAAGATTGAGCATCCAATGTCAGGGTGCATTTTAATTACGGAAAATTCCTGGTCATCGAGCTTACCGGCTTTGCATAATATTTTTTCCGGGATATGAATTTTTCCAAGATCGTGGAATATGGCCCCGAGTCCCAACCGCTTCAACTCTTTGCGTGGCAGGCCGACATGGCGACCAAATGAAATGGCCAGCGACGCGACGTTCAGTGAGTGGGTAAACGTATATTCATCATATTTTCGCAGTTTGATCAAAGCCAACATCGCCCCCAGCTGATTTGAAAGCTCTGATCCCGAGGATCGAAACGCCTGTCGACAATCGGAGTTTAAGTGAAGAACTGACCCAAGCTCGCCGGGCATACACCCGTGCCTTGGATGTCACCC
>JADFXS010000226.1:0-2927 GCA_015233515.1 Deltaproteobacteria bacterium
GATTTGTCATTTTATCGCGGTGGGAATAGTTATCCTAATGAAGAAATTAAGACTGAAATTCTTCGATACGGCCAAGAAGGCTATGCTCCTTGTTATTTACAAAAAAAAGAAGTAGATCTATATGATCGAACGATCACATTAAATACTTATGAGTTTGACTCATATTCTCACTATGACGGGACTATAGAATCTATGTACAGAGTTATTTCAACTCGGGTCATCAGCCGACATTAAATTGCGCAAAGAAAGGAGTAGGTTATGGATCGCTAACGTAAATATCCTGTTTTACAAAACCTATAGTCAGAGGCGTCGAATGCTTAAAATTAATAAGTACTATTGGAAATTGAAAAAATTTTTGGTGGCGTGCACACTTACAACATATCTATTTTGCGGAACAGTCGCCGCCCCATCAGAGGAGCCGGAAACGAACGAGACCATGAGTGTTAAGAAGATCGAATCGCTTTTCACTAATCAAGGAAAGCAGATTGAGTTCTCGAATTCGAAAATATATAACCACGAAATTCAACTTATTCGAAATGTCACAAAAATATACAAATCTGAAGCTAAATCCGATGGCTCAAGGAAATACGCGGATATTGGTATAGCCTTAATTGACCTTAATGGAGATGGAAGAAAAGAAATATTGGCTTATATTCAACAGTTCGATTTTTGTAGTTTCGGCGGCAGTGGTTGTATGTTTATGATAGTAAAATTTGACAATGATAACTGCTTAAAAGAATTGCTTTTTGTACAAGTACCTGATATGATTTTTATTCTTCCCACTAGACATAATGGTTTTTTCGATCTTGCATTTCGTTATGATAATACTTACCCTACTGAAGCAAGTAAAATTGTAATTTGGCGATATAATAGTAAGAAATATGATGCCTGCTATTCACAAGAAAAAAAAGTTGACCTATATAATCGAATTACGACAATAACCATTTCATATTTTGATGTAAATAAACAAAGTTGGAACGCTATTTTAGCAAGGAGAATTAGTAGGCACTAACTTTATCAATGACAGGAGTAATTTATTGGTCGTCAGATAGACGTTTCTTCTCCGGAATTTGTTGCTTTTCGAAATCATGTCGGATTAATTGAAAGCACTGATAACTTTAACTCTTCACCCCCTAATGGCCAACTTGGACGCTAGCAATTTGGCGAAATGCTACTAAAAGATCTAAAGTATTATAAAGGTGATAATACGTCAGCAAATGATTGGAAAGGAGGTTGGACGGGCGAGGATGGTGTTAATAGCAAATAGAATTTTTTGAATAATCATATATGTCACGATATTTCATTTGATAAAGGGATGCAACATCTTTAGAAAACAAGAATAGAGGCTGATGAACTTGATAAATATGTTGGACAGACAATCAAAAGAGTTGATATTACTGAGTATAGTCTTCTTGGCGCAGAATGGATGATTGCGGGTGCGGTTAAGTCATTCTTGGAATCTGGTGGCCGAGTTGATTACGTAGATGGCAATGAAGTACCAATCTCTCAAGGTTTGCTAACGTTCGGCCCTGATAATGTTTCATTTAGCCCGAACTGTAACCCGCTACATTGTGATTTTAAAGATGGTTTTGATAAACTCATGGATGCTATCGGTGATTTATTTACAAACCAAGCCCAGGCTGCAACTCCGCCTCCGCGATTTTGGGACCCATCAACCTTAGATCTGAACAAAGACGGCCTCAAGACCGTCAATACCAATAATGGTGCCAACTTCGATCACGACCATAACGGCTTTGCCGAGAAGTCCGGGTGGGTGTCGCCGGAAGACGGCCTGCTGGCTCTGGACCGAAACGGCGACGGCATCATCAACGACGGTCGGGAAATAGAGACGAGATTGACCTGTCCAAACTGAGTCAGCCGATGATTCCTCCTCGGAAATATCCGCTGAAGCGCCTGACATGTTCAACCGCGACTCCAGGCGACCAAGCAAACTATGCGACAAAGGCGTTAGGCGGCTCTAGCCGATCAGCCATCCAGCCGCCCCATACCCGCGCGCTTTTCACCCTCTCTCCAGCTCCATATGTTTTCGCGATTTGTTAAAAACTAGGTTCACTTGCGCCGCAATGGTCGCCCGTTCCTGTTCCGTGGTCTGGCGAATGACTTTGCCCGGCAGGCCCAAGACCAGGGAGTTGGGAGGAATAACCATTCCCGGCGTGACCACGCTGCCGGCGCCGATCAAACTCCCGGAACCGACGACGGCGTCATCCAGGATGGCGGCGCCAATCCCGACCAGAACGCGCGGTTCGACAATCGCGCCATGTACCTTGGCCCCATGGCTGATAATGGACTCTTCCCCGATGATCACCCGACGGCCGGCCGGGGTTTCCAGCAGCGCCAAATCCAGGATCGCGGCGCGCCGGTGGATTTCCATGAAACCATCGTCGGCCCGCAACACGGCCATGGGCCAGACACTGACCTCTTCGGCCAGGAAGACCGAGCCGATAATCCGGGCGGCTATATCCACAAACGCGGTGGGATCGATCCGCGGCGACTTGTCGCCAAAAGAAGTTATAAAAGGTTTCGTCGTCATAAATTCCTCATTATTGGATGGTGGTAAAATTCGTTAAACAAATTCCGGCTTCAGGATTTCGTTGATCTCTTCCGGGAAAGCCAGGCAAATGGATTCATGATTCAAATGGCGTATAGAGCTCGCGTCGGCCGAGCCGAGCGACTGGTTAAAATAGACCCGGGGTGAAAACAACAGATGAAATCGGGCATGATCATCGCCGGGGGCGCCGGTGAAGTAGCCCATGTTAAAACTGTAAATACCCATACGGTCATAGGCGGCCATGGCCTTGGTCAGGCCCAGGGCGAGATCGGCCAGGTCGTTGTCGGTCAGGTCCAAGGTGTGGCTTACGCCGTCTACCACGGCCAGGACATCGCCGGCCACTCCCAAAGGTGCGAAG
>JADFXS010000226.1:2967-5215 GCA_015233515.1 Deltaproteobacteria bacterium
CGGCCGATGGTGCCCAGAAAACGTCGGCCGTTTTCTTTTTCCACCCGGACCAGATCGTCCCAATAGTTGAGGCCATGCCGGTCAAAGTAATTTTTGGCGGCGGTGAGTTCCTCCCGCATCAAATTAAGCGGACTGGACGTACAAAAAACCTGCAGATGAGGATGGATCAGGGAGCTGCCCGAAGGCGGCATATAATTCCAGTTGACCAGGAAGTAAACCGCTTCCGGATGATTCAGTTCCTTGATCCGGCGAAAGAAGGTCATGGCCAGGGACAAGCCGGCGGTCAGGCGTTCCGGAGTGATGTCCGTCATGGGCAGGAAGTGGCGGCCCCCCAGGGTCTCCACCGCGCTGATGGCGTCATACGGGGCCAGGTTGGGAAAAAGGACCTGATCGCCCGATATCAAGCGGCCTTCAGGCAGTAAATCCGGAGGAAAGCAGGGCGTGACCTTTTGGACTTTATCTTCACAAAATGGGCATGTGGCTTCGGTCCCAGCGATCAACCTGTCAAAGTCCGGTTTCGGCCATTTAAGCCTCATGAAGTGGCAGATGCGGGCGGTGCGCCCCGTGAGCGGGTCGAGGCGTATTTCGCTGGGAATGGTCTTGGGAGCCATGTTGTTCCCGGGGTTTAGGATAACGGTCTGTTTCCTTATGGCGTCAAAATCCATTTTTACCTCTGCTCAAGAAAAAGTAACCGGCGAAATGCTTATTCTTGGTTGAGTATAGCCTCAACCTCGTTATATAATAAAAAGTAAGCCTATGGAAGTGGGACCACTTACGGTTATTAATGGTACGACCTCCGAAAATGTGGTCCACCATCCATGCTTATCGGCTCAATTCCGATAATTTCCGGATTACTTTACTGAACATTGAAAGTTGAAAGTTGATACCACATAGGAGAAAAAAATGAAAAAGTTGCTGGTATTGATATTGTTTTCCGGTTTGCTCCTGGCCAGTGGCTGCGGGGTGGCTCAGTCCGATTACCAGAAAGTGATTTCCGAACGGGACGCCATGAAAGATCAGGCCGCCGCGGCCCAAAAGGAAGCCGCCGGGCTGAAAGAAGAAATTCAAGCCCTGCAGAAGGCCAACAAGGACCTGACCGACCAGAACGAAAAGCTCAAGGGCGAAATTCGTCGCGCCCGAGCCAATCCGGTCCGGCCCGAGCATGATACCAGCGCGGCGTCCACCGAATCCAAAGCCAAAGTTTACGAAGTCAAGCAAGGCGACAACCTGCTGTCCATCTCCAAAAAAACCGGGGTGCCGGTGGAAACCATCAAAAAACTGAACAACAACATAGACAGCCATCACCTGAAACTCGGCCAGAAGATCAAGCTGTCGGAACACTAACCGCCCGACCACTTTCGATCCAAGGCCGACCCTTGGTATTTCGTCCGCTCCTGCTGACTGAAAAATACTATCCGACGGAGTCGGGTCCACCGGCTTGACGTCGGCCGCGACTTGGCCTTCAAACGGAATCGAGGGAGTAGTAAAAAATATGTCTGATTGGATGCTCAGACCGGAAATCATTTGGTTCATCGTGGGACTTCTTTTGCTACTGGCCGAATTTGCCGCGCCGGGCCTGATCGTCTTTTTCTTCGGGGTGGGCGCCTGGTTCGTGGCCGCCGTCTGCCTGGTCTCCACGATTACCTTGACCATGCAACTCGCCTTGTTCCTGGTGGCCTCGGTCATGTTCCTGATGCTGCTCCGGGAACGTTTGCGCCACCTTTTTTACGGCAAGAAGGAAGAAAAAGCGCTTTCGGACGAGTACGCCGGCAAACGAGTGATGGTCACCAAGGAAATCAAGCCGCCCATGCCCGGAAAAGTGGAACTTCACGGCACCAACTGGGAAGCCGAGGCCGACGCAGACATTCCGATTGGAACGATGGTGGAGATCATCGCTAAAAACAACCTGACTCTCAAGGTAAAACCCCTGTAAAGGAGGATGTGACCAATGGGCGCCACCCCTATCATTCTTATAGGACTGATCATCTTCATTTTTGTCCTGTTCATGAAGACTATCAGGATTGTGCCACAAAAACAGGCCTTTATTGTTGAACGCCTGGGTAAGTACCAGGCCACTCTGGAAGCCGGATTCCATATTCTGGTGCCGTTCATCGATAAGGTGACCTACAAGCACACCCTCAAGGAACAAGCCGTGGACGTGCCGGCCCAGACCTGCATCACCAGGGACAACGTGGGCGTGGAAGTGGATGGTATCCTCTATATGCAAGTCATCGACCCCATGAATGCC
>JADFXS010000016.1:0-10024 GCA_015233515.1 Deltaproteobacteria bacterium
ATAAGGAAAATTCATAAAGTGTGATAAAATTTTTTTGGTTTTTAAAATTATTGTAATTATTTTTTGTTAAACTATTTGTCGAATGTTTCCTTCTTGCGCGGATTTCATCGAGGTCAGGATTACGAATTTTTGAAAAGTTGCCCGTTTTCATCAATGGAAATTCAGGAGTCATTTTGAGGGGCGGCACGAGTCATGATGATAGATTTTAAAGTCAAGTAAATTGTTTTTGAAAACAACTGAAATTTCTCGCTTCGAAATGACCGTATGCGGACGTTTCCTGGCGCCATAATCCCGCGATCCGTGGGGCCAGGTACTCGAGATGACAGACTCCAGTTACTGCGAGGAAATTTTTATATTTTCGTCTATATTGAGAAGGATTGAATTTATCTCGGTCCGGATTTAAGCAGCGGGTCAAAGACCGGCGTGAGATGCCAGCCTAGTTTGTGCAGACGAAAATGCAGGGAAGTCCGCAGGACTCCCAGTCCGTATTTAACGGAATTACGAAAATTTATCGATGAAGAATCAGGCTCGTACCGAGTCGGACAGGTGATTTCTCCAATGCGATATCCGGTATAGATAATCTGAGCCAGCATTTGGTTGTCGAAAACAAACCCGTCTTCATTGGCGTCCAAAGGCAGGGTTTCCAAAACTTTCCGAGAAAACGCCCGATATCCGGTATGATATTCGGACAGCTTGTAGTTCTGCAGGAGATTCTGCACCAAAGTTAGAAAACGGTTGGATACATATTTATATCGGGGCATGCCGCCCCTCAGGGCTCCGACGCCTAGAATGCGGGATCCGAGGACGCAATCGAACAGGTCTTCCGCGATCAGGGAGGCCATGGCGGTGATCAATTTAGGGGTGTACTGGTAGTCGGGGTGCAGCATGATCACTATGTCGGAACCAAGGCGCAAGGCTTCCCGGTAGCAGGTTTTTTGATTGGCCCCGTAACCCATGTTGTGAGTATGGACTACTGATTTTAAACCCAGGGCTTGAGCTACGGTTACGGTGTTATCCTGGCTGTGATCATCCACCAGGATGACTTCATCCACCACGTCTTTGGGAATTTCCGAGTATGTTTTTAAAAGAGTGGCTTCGGCGTTATAAGCCGGCATGACCACGGTAACTTTTTTATTCCGGATCAAGTCGTTGTCTCCGAGAATTATCTTTATAAAGAGTCTATGACAGCTGTGAACCGGCCAATGGAATTCCGGCTAATAACAGGCTGAAATATTATAAAAACCAGGCCGATATCATTTTATTTTTTGGGTATCGGGGCGCTGGTCAACAAGTATTTCAAGTCATCATCGTTGAAGGACAGGCCCACGCCGACAAAGGGTGACGATCGGCCTTGGTCGCTGATAAAGTCGTCGTATCCCAGGGCCACGTAAAAGTGTTTCCAAAAAGTATATGATGCGTATGCCCGGAGATGGGGTTTACGTTTGATCTCGCCGCTAAAACCTTCGAGGGTCATCTTCAAGGCATCGTCCAACATATAGTAA
This sequence comes from Deltaproteobacteria bacterium, assembly GCA_015233515.1. The sequence goes on from JADFXS010000016.1 coordinate 1,503, forward strand.
TCCAGGCCGATGCCGCCGGCGGATTCGATCAAGCCGCCGCGAACCACAAAGTCGTAATATCTCCTGGCAATCTGCGCGTTGAATTTAAGCGAAGGGGTTTCCCAGGTTTCTTCCGTGGAAGTATTGGAGATATTGTTAGTGGTAGCCGTGATATCTTTTTTGGTGTAATTGCCGTAAACATCGTTCGTGATGCCCAAAATATAAAATTTGTCCTGGCTGGGCTGTAGTCGAATGTTCAACGTGGATTTGAAGTCGCCATGACGGGTCAAGTAGTCGCCTCGGTAGTCCACGTAAACCTTAAACGCGTCATTTTTAGCTAAGTAATTGTTGATGCCGGTCAGGGCTTCGTCGATCTTTTCGCCCGTGGTGGCGTCGTTGACCAGTTTACCAAGGGTCCCTTGGCCGGCATTGATTTTGTTGGAAATGTCTTTAAGCGAACTCAGGGTCGAGTTCAGGCTTTTGACGGTGGTATCGTCATTGATCAGTTTGCCGATGGTTCCTTCTCCGCGATTAACTCGGTCGGAAATGGCCTGCAGGGAGGTGACCGTCTGGTTTAGTTTCTGGGAGGTTTGGGCAAAACTGGCTAGAATGGCGTTGATATTGTTCTTGTTGGTATTGGACATACTCCGTAAGTCAGCTGAAAATACAGTGAAATTTTCGATCATCTGCCGGAGTTGCTCACTGTTGTCCCGAGTAAGCTTGGCCAGATTTTGACTCATTTCCGAGAAATTGGCCAGCATGCTCTTGAGCTGGCTGGCTCCCTGTTCGCTACCCAGGACATCCCCCAGGGAGTTAGTGACTTTTTTAATGTCTTCGGATATCTGCCCGACCTTGCCGATGATTTGGTCGATATCGGTGGGCGTGACGGTCCGGGCGATGCGATCGCCATTATTCAGGAGGGGGACATCACGGCTACCCGGGGCGATTTCGATAAATTTATCACCCAGAACGCCTTTGGTGCGGATCAAGGCCTGGCAGTCTATGGCCAAAGGCACACCGGCGTTGATGGATAGGTCGATGCGCGCCTGGTTGTCCTGCAAAGATATGTGGTCGACCCGACCGATCTGGATGCCGGCGATCTCCACGGACACATCTTTTTTCAGTCCGGACGCGGAATCGAACAAGGCGTAAACATTGTAACCCTCGGCTCGCCCCCACTGGAATCCGCCGACGCGGAAAGACATGTAGGCGAGCAGTATCAAACCAACGAGCACGAAGACGCCAACTTTGGCTTCGGTGGTAAAATTAGACATTTATCATCTCCCGGGCCACTATTCGCCTAGGTCCATGGGGCCTTCGGCTTCTCCCCGCAGAAATTGTCGCACCACGGGATTGTCCAAGGCCTTGATTTCGGCCGGTGTCCCATGACAGACTATTTTTCCTTTATAGATCATGGCCACCTTATGGGCAATCCTCAAAGTGGCGGCCATATCGTGACTGATGACAATACAGGTGACGCCCAACTGCCGCTGGGTAGTTAGAATTAGTTCATCCACCTGATCGCACATGATGGGATCCAAACCGGTGGTTGGTTCGTCGAACAGCAGGATTTCCGGTGACAAGATCATGGCCCGGGCCAAACCGACCCGTTTGCGCATTCCGCCGGAAATGGACGACGGCATCATGTTTTCCACACCGGTCAGACCGACAAGGGCCAGTTTTTCCGATACTAACCGCGAAATATCCTTGGTTTTCAATTTGGTGTGTTCTTTCAAGGGAAAAGCCACATTTTCCCCGACCGTCATGGAATCAAAGAGAGCGGCTTCCTGGAAAAGCATGCCGAAACGCTTACGTAATTGGTTGAGGGTCTGGTCATTCTGGGCAACCATGTCCTGTCCGTCCAAATAGATGTGACCGCGATCAGGTTTCATCAGGCCGATGATGTGCTTGAGAAGCACGCTCTTGCCGCCGCCTGATCGGCCGATGATAAAGTTGATCAGGCCGCGTTCTATATCCAAAGAAAGCCCGTCCAGAACTTTGAAGCCGGCAAAGGATTTATACAAGTCCACAATGCGGATGACCGGGTCGCTCATATCTGGATCAAAACATTATCGCGGTCAGGATATAGTCGCTGATCAGGATCATGACCGAGCTCAGGACCACGGCTTCCGTGGTGGCTCGTCCGACACCTTCGGCGCCGCCTTTAGTATAGAAGCCTTTGTAACATCCGATCAAGGACAGGATGACTCCGAAAATGGCCGACTTGATCAAACCGTTGAAAATATCGGTTAATTGCACGAATTCCACGGTCTTGCCGATAAACAGCCCGGAGTTGATCCCCAAAAGTTTTACACCGACCAGGTAACCTCCAACAACTCCTAAAAAATTGGAAATAACTGTCAGGAGGGGCAACATGATGAGTCCGGCTAAAAGTCTAGGCACCACCAAAAATTTTATAGGGTTGGCCGCCATGACGTAAAGAGCGTCGATCTGCTCGGTAACCCTCATGGTTCCCAGTTCGGCGGCCATGGCGCTTCCGGCGCGGCCGGCGACCATCAGGGAAGTCAATACCGGCCCAAGTTCCCGGGTCATGGCCAGGGCGACGGTGGGACCAACCATGCTTTCCGCTCCGAACATCCGGAAACCATAATAACTTTGTAGCGTAAATACGCCGCCGGTGAAGGCGCCGGTAAGAACGACCACGAACAGGGAATTGACTCCGACGAATTCCATCTGCTTGATGATGGCTCGCAGCCTGAGGGGCGGTCTCACACTCCAAGCCAGAGCGCTTAAGAATATGAGGATAATCTGCCCCATTTCTTCAACTGCGTGAACCGCATAGCGGCCCATCGCTTCCAGTGGTTTAGTCATGGCGGTTTTATTTGGTTTTCATGACGAATACACCATCCCATTCCGGGAGGGGCGGGTTTTTCTTCAGTTCCGCGATCCTTTTCAAATAGATCGGAGTGGGTTTATCATCCGGATAATGATGCTGGATGGCGGAAAAAATTTGATGAGCTTCATCCCAACGTTGAGCCCGGTAAGCGGCCAGACCTCGGGCAAAAGCCCGGGCGACATTGAGTTTGGCCGGAGGCACCATGTTTGGCTCTCCTAAAAGTTCATAGATATGGATCGGTTGGGCTTTTCCTTTGACCGCAACCATGTCCAGTTCCCGGCAATAAAACTCTTCTTTGATCTGTTCGAAAGTCATCTCGCCGATTATGATATTGGTTCCATACTCTTTATTGGTTCCTTCCAGACGCGAGCCCAAGTTTACGGCGTCGCCCATGACCGTATAATCAAATCTGGTTTCCGATCCCATGTTGCCCACGACCATAAAACCGGTATTAAGGCCGATACCGATGTCGATAAATGGGGTGGCCGGATTCTCTTGGGCCCATCGCTGCCGGAGGGTTTCGAGTTCTTTGAGCATTTCCAGGCAGGTACGGCAAGCCAACTTGGCGTGGTCCGGCTGACTTAGAGGAGCTCCCCAAAAAGCCATAATGGCATCACCGATGTATTTGTCCAGCAACCCGTCATATTTAAAAACTAAATCGGTCATGACCGTCAGGTATTGATTCAAAAGGTGGACCAGGGCTTCCGGATCGAGTTTTTCCGAAATAGTTGTAAAACCCCGGATATCGGAAAACATGACGGTCATGATTCGTTTATCGCCGCCAAGTTTGAGCATTTCGGGGTTTTTAAGCATTTCGGTCACTACGGAAGGGTTGACGTAGTAGGTAAAGGCTCCTTTGATCCGGCGTTTTTCCCGTTCTTCCGTCATGTACCTGAAAACAGTGACCGAGACATAAACCAGAATCACCGTCATCAGCGGATAGATCAGGTTAACCCAATAGCCCTTTAAAAACAGCAGGTAATCACTTACGGTCCAGACCCCTATCAAGCCGACTCCCAATATCGGGCTCAAGACCGCCGAAAGCTTGGGTAGGGCCAGGCCCAGAATTATTCCAAAGAAGACTATCAGCCCGATAGTGAGCAAAACAGACCAATCCGGCTGTTGGATAAAATCCTGACGTAAAATATTGTCGATGACGTTGGCGTGAATTTCCACCCCCGGGAAGATGCTGTCAAACGGCGTGACCCGCAAATCGTAAATACCAATAGCGGTGGGTCCGACCAGGACGATTTTATCTTTGAAAGTCCCCTTGGGCAGGCTGCCCTTGATAATGTCCACTACCGGATAGTGTTCAAAGGATTTCTGCCGGCCACGGTAATTAACCACCAATCGGCCTTTTTCGTCGATGGGGATTTCATAGTTGCCGACAAAGACTTTTTCCCTCTGTTCTATTTCGCTTGCTTTGGAGGGATACTCGATTTTGGACTTCGACCCCAAATACTGGCGGAGGGCCTGCAAGGCCAGAGGCATAAAAAAGTCATTGCCGTAGCGGATGGCCATGGGCACGGCGCGAACAGTGCCGTCCATATCCGGGACCATGTTAAAATAGCCGGCGGCCCTGGCCGCATGGCTGAGCAGGTATATGTTGGTCTCCGGAACATAGGCTTCGCGGAATGAAATATTTTGGGCCGTACCTTTAACCAGACTGTAGGCTCCGTTGGAAACGTCCAGTTTCCGAAGTTGGGCTTCTTCGGTGGAGATATGAGCTACGCCGGAATCCTCACGCATATGGAAAAAATAGCCTAAAGTCACGGGAGCGCAAGACTTGGTTATGGCTTGAGCCAAGGCAAAGTCATTATCGGCCAGGTTTTTTTCCTTGGTAAGAACCCTGGATAATTGCTCGTTTTTTAGCCCAGCTTTTTTGATTTCATTCTCAAGGCGATCGACAAGATCCAAGTTGGTGTTCTTGTCCGATTCGGAAAAAACTACGTCAAAAGCAATGGATTTGGCGCCGTCATTGCTCAAGGCGTCGATTAGTTCCGCCAGCTTGACGCGTGGCCACGGCCAACGCCCGATGTCGTGGACACTTTTTTCGTCGATCACGGCGATGACGACCTCCGGACCAGGTTTGATTTCACCTCTGGCCCGAAATCTAATGTCCAGGGATTTCAGTTCGATCATTTCCATCCAGGCCGGAGCCAAATTATAAATGATCACCATAATTGCCGTGATGATCACGCTGAGGGTGAATGGAGTGAGACTGAAAATTTTTTTGAAGGACGCTTTCATGAACCTACTTTATCATATTATCCTACATTAAGGTGACAGCCTTCTGTTTTAAGGCCTAGCACGTTTCGGTTATCCGGCGGCCTGCTAATCCTTTGCGGCCTTTTACAATAAGTAGGTATGTTATCATATTGTGGAACGTAATTCAATTTAATTTAAAACCAAATTCATACAACGTCGTGTATTAAAAGATATTTAATATAACTTGATAGCCCGGCCCGGATAGAGTCGATCCAGGCTAAAAAAGTCAGGGAAGATTACTTAATATAAAAGGACGGCGATGAAACGATCATTATTTCCGAAGGTCCGTCACCTTGTCGTGTTCAATATTAAAGTCCTAAAAATACGTTAGTATTCCTCCATCTTTCAAATCTTATTCTTCTTGATCCGGGCTAAATTTTCCGGCTTTGTATTCATCTCTGGTTAATGCAAGTTTTTCTTGAGGCCGGTTATGGTTGCGGAGCATACCAGATAGTTTTTCCGTCCCGATCATAGAAGGCGATCGTCGAACGATCGTTTTTTTTCATAGTCAATCCGGCGCGTGGACGATTATCCGAATCGGCCAAAGCCAGGCCGATTTCATCCTTTTCCTGCCATAAGGCCAAACGATCTTTGCCCGCATCGTCGCTCATGATCAACCCGGGGGAACCCTCGGAGCTCAAACCCAAGTTGGCGCGAACTCGACCGGAGGCGTCGAAAAGTTTCAATCCGGCCTGGTTGGAAGCCGACAGAAATAATTGAGCTTTGGTTTTTCCGTCCCGATCCCGCAAGCCTATCGATGGCTCACCGGTCTGGCCCAATCCTAGTTCCAAGCGGAATTCACCATTATCATCAATCAAAATCAGTCTTGGTTTTCCACGGAGGATGGAGAGCAAAGCCCTGGTGCGGCCCGATTCATCGACCAGGCGTAATTCACTAGTCGTCAGCAGGGTTGGTGTTGGCTGGGAAGGGGCGGGCTGAGCTGCCCAGTTAACCAGCGTTCCGCTCAAAAGACTGCAGATAGCTGTAACGAACAACAACATGAAAAACTGTAGCCTGGTCATGGCGCCTCCTGGTCTTAAGGTCCTGAAAACATGCAGGGCCGTCAAAATCAGGACCGGAGAAGTTGATCACCAAATCATACTCGGTAATACGATCTATACCAATCGATAAATTGTCCAATACCATATTCTATGGAAGTAACCGGTCGGAAACCTACATCTTCCTCCAAGTCGGTCACATCGGCAAAGGTGGCCGGAACATCTCCAGGTTGCAGGGGAAGGAATTCCTTTATCGCGGTTTTCTCCAGAGCGGATTCGATAGCGGCGATATAGTCCAATAACTGAACTGGTTTATTGTTCCCGATATTATAAATCCGCCATGGGGCCGGACTCGAGCCCGGGTCGGGGGCGTTCCCGGTCCAAAGCGGGTTTGGCGTGGGAATATGATCCATGATTCGGACCACGCCTTCGATGATATCGTCAATATATGTGAAATCCCGTTTCATTTGTCCGTTGTTGAACACCTGGATCGGACGGCCTTCGAGAATGGCTTTGGTGAACAGAAACAAGGCCATGTCCGGTCTGCCCCATGGACCGTAGACCGTGAAAAAGCGTAAGCCGGTGGCGGGTAAACTGAAAAGGTGACTGTATGAATGGGCCATCAGTTCGTTGGCTTTTTTAGTGGCGGCATACAAACTGGCGGGGTGATCAACGTTTTGGTGGACGGAGAAAGGCATCAAAGTGTTGAGGCCGTAAACGGAACTACTGGAAGCAAAAATCAAGTGCGCCACCGAGGCTTGACGGCAAGCTTCCAAAATATTAAAGAAACCTGATAGATTAGTGTCGATGTAGGCTCGTGGATTGATCAAACTGTACCTGACTCCGGCCTGGGCTGCCAGATGAACGACCCGGTCAAACCGATGTCGCGCGAATAATTCATTGACAGCGGCGGAGTCGGCCAAATCCATAATACAAGGCGTGAAGTTGGCGTGCGAGTCGAGCAGGGCCAGGCGGTCTTTTTTTAGTTCGACACTGTAGTAGTCGTTGAGGTTATCCACTCCGACCACTACTTGGTCGTCAGCCACTAGACGCCGAGAAAGGTGAAAACCGATAAATCCGGCCGCACCGGTGACCAGAATTTTAATTTTTTTCATGCGTTATACCGTTTGAAGCAGTTGTTCCGGCCCGTTGGCGTCTGGAGGCCACGGTCACAACGATAGAAATTCGTTGGCTTGACAGGAGATGTCCCACTGGACGACCACACGACGCCGGCCGATTAACGTTGAATTTACTCATAATCTCTGATGGTATGCGCTGTCAAGGACAATCAGCCTTGACAGCCGCGTAGACGACGGCTATAAGGAGGTTAGTGATTTTGCTTTTCATATTCCGACCATCTCCGTCGAAAAATCATGATCGGACGGCGGTCGGCGATTAAAGGCCAAACTCACGGTTTTCAGATTCGCGCCTGTAGCTCAGTTGGATAGAGCGCCGGACTTCGAATCCGTAGGCCGTCCGTTCGAGTCGGACCAGGCGCGCCAATAAATATTAATATCAAGTAATCAGCCAGCATCGAAGCTGGCTTTTCCTTTATCAGATTTTTTTGTCCCATGGAAGACGCCAGGATCTGAATACTTCTCGCCTTTGAAATTTCAATCCGCCAATAAATAACTACTTTCTCGTCTTTCTCACCTATAGTTGGAAACATGTACTAGTGAAAATTCCAGTCATGTCGGATAAAGTCTTGACTGGAATAAATTAACTAGGGGTTTTGATTATGCAGGTCGTATTCCATCAAGCCTTCTACAATTCTGACTATGCAGACAATAACGCCTCAATGCCCGGCAGGATGGAGGCGGTCATGTCAGCGTTTTCGTCAACCTATCTTTATAAAATCATTCCCGCCGCACCCGCCGCGGAAGAGGATATTTTGCGCGCCCACACTGAACGAAGGCTCCAAGAGGTCAGGCGCGATCCGAATCTTTACTCTATATCGATGCTGGCGGCAGGAGCGGCTATTACCGCTGCTGAATCAGCATATTTTTCCAATACTCCCGTGTTTGCGTGTCTTCGCCCACCAGGTCACCACGCGTCCAAGGATTCGACCTGGGGATTTTGTGTTTTCTGCAACATAGCCGTCGCGCTCCTGAGGCTCAAGGCTCGAGGTCTGATAAGGAACGCCGTGGTACTCGATTTCGATGCTCATACGGGTGACGGTACGATTGATACTCTGAAAAGCTGGCCCGAGGCCACCATCATCAACATATATGCAGAAAACAACAAAGATTACATGAAACAGCTCGAAGACCGGCTGCGGGAGGTAAGGAACGTCGATATTGTTGCGGTGTCTGCTGGTTTTGATACTTACATTCACGACGTTGGCAGAAAACTTGAAATCGCTGATTTTCGCCAGATCGGCTACCTGCTGAAGAACCTTTCCCAGCGCATGGGGCATGATA
>JADFXS010000016.1:10230-27723 GCA_015233515.1 Deltaproteobacteria bacterium
CAAGGGAGACACCCTGATCATATACTCGCTCAACATATTTTCGCAGTATCAACGTCGTGGGTATGCCAGGGTCCTAATTAATGAGTTCAAGAAAAATTACTCGGTGATCATAGCTGACCGGGTACGTTATTCGGCAATCAAATTTTGGAAAGAGGTGGGGTTCTCGGACATTGGAGACGGGTCTTATATTTTTAAGAAAGAGAATGCTTAAGTATGGTAAGAGTCTGGCAAGATTAATTTGACTTTGTAAAGATATTATTCCTATTAATTCAGAGTGTTAGTATAATAATTATCATGAAACGGACTCTGAAGAAAGAACCATGGCCCAAGGAGAAACCAATCCGATAACACCCGTAAGACCGCGTTCGCCTCACCCATAACACAATTTGGGAAGGAGAGACTCTGGTTGGAGTTCTGGTCGATCATGATTTTGGGTCACTACTTGACCGGCTCCGCTCCAAAATTACCTATGTCTTTATTGATGCCGCCACAGCGGAACTACAACGAGGGAGACAATCGTTTCAAATAACCGCAAGATTTTTCCTCAGGTTGGGGGCTTGATAACCCATTAAAAAGCAGTTTGGTTTTTCAAAGAGCTGAAGCCTTAATTACAAGTATGTGTTTCGCTTTGCTAAAACTTAGTAATTGATCTATTATGGATTCAGTAAATACGTGATTAAATGAAATAACTCGCAAAGGAACATATCATGGCTGTCGGTTGGTCTCGTGATGGAGATGTGCTGGATCAAATAAAGGCCACGGTTGAAGACGGAGTAAAGCTGGCCAGAAGCCAGTTGTCCGATGGCGAGAGCTTAACCCATTGCCAGGAATGCGAAGATGTTATCCCGGAGGCTCGCCGTAAAGCAATCCCTGGAGTTCGCTTTTGCGTCAAGTGCCAGTCAGAAATTGAAAAAAAGAGGGCGGTATTCAATCTTTATAACCGGCGCGGCAGCAAAGACAGCCAACTGAAGTAACGGGTCGCGTGATATTTCCGGTTCTTTAAAAAATTAGTGGGTGGATGATTTGGCAAGCAGTCGGAAATATCTCCGCTCCCCTTATATTATTAAGAATAGGGAAATTTAAATTATTTTGAAGGTTGACCTTGCCAATCGGATCAAATTCCGTAAAAATCGAAGGAACTTTAACCTTCAGCAGTTTCTGTCCCATAGCAAATGGGAGAACCGGACGGTTATCGATCAGGCGGCCGCTTTACGCTGGAACGAGTGGCCGGAATAAATCGAAAGCGGCGGCAAGCATCATTACTTTAGGGAAATCCCTGCTGTGCTTGAAGGTTTCCACCACGGTCCAAATGGATTTCATGTATGGAGCGCCGTAAAAGCGGACAACGTCCAGAAAATAAAGAGTGCGGACCACCTGATTGCCGGTAGGGCCATTAGGTTCGATCAAGATGGTAACGCCGTCCAGGCAGGCATTCTCTATGGACGCAAATCAAGCTCTGGCAAGGGGTGGTGATCTGAAAAGCGGAAGGAATTGACAAGGGGCGATCGCTTATGGTGAAATAAATTTAGGGGTAGGAGTATCGGGGGGCCTGGCAAGAAGGCCACTCGCCGAGAGGTAACGCGAGGCAGTGCACTTATAAGGGTTTAATGAAGAACGGACACGTGTGTTTGGGGTTGCACGGAAAGAAATGGGGATGGCTGCTCATTTTTGTCGCGGTTTGTGGCGGTTTAGCCATATATTTTTTGCTCAATCTTAACCCTTCTTTTGAGAACCAACCTTCCTTTTCCGCTTATAGTTCCGCAAAAAATAACATCTCTTGTCTAGGACGGCTCCTACCCGGCGGTCGAATCTTCCAGGTCGCCGCCCCAACCCGGGCCGTGGTCAAAGAACTCCTCGTTCATCGCGGCCAATGGGTTGAACAGGGGGAGTTACTAGCCCGGCTACGCGATTACCCCCGGGAAACAGCCGCTCTCCATCTGGCGGAAAAGGAGGTTGCCGTGGCGGTGAGCTTGCTTGATCTAGTTCGAGCCGGGGAAAAAGCGGCCACAATCGAAGCTCAGCAAGCGGCGATCGCCCGTCAAGAGGCAATCCTCAGCCAAGAGGAAACCCAGTACGAACGAAGCCGGCAACTTTATGAGAAGAAAATACTCTCCGCCAAGGATTTTGATGAGGCACTGACCCGTCGGAACACAGCTCGTGAATCGTTACTTTTAGAACGGCATAAGCTCGTGAGCATTCGTGATATCCGGAAGGAAGACCTGGCTCTTGCCGCCAACAAAGTTGAGGTGGCCAAGGCTGCCCTGAGAGTAGCTCTGGAAAACGTAGAACTGAATGTCATCCGCGCTCCGGTTTCGGGCCGTGTTTTGGAACTCCATGCTTTTCCGGGCGAAGCTGTCCCAGAGCAGGGTCTCCTCGAACTGGGCAACGGCAGGGAGATGTTGGTCGAGGCGGAAGTCTATGTCGGCGACATTGGTCGTGTCCGAATCGGCGCACCGGCGGTTATCTCCGGTGACGCCTTCCACGGAAGTATCAGTGGTCATGTCCTCGAGATTGTCCCCATGGTTACCCGCGGAGAGGTTCTGCCTTCCGACCCACTGGCTTTTTCCGATCTACGGATTGTCAAGGTCTGGATTCAACTCGACGATTCAAACGCGGTAGCCAACTTGGGCAATCATCAGGTTTCCGTTGTGATCAAACCATGAAGAGATGGCCTTCTCTCATTTTTAACATTTTTGCCCCCCAGGGTATTCCCTTGGCGTGGCGTCAACTGACCCGCGATAAAAAACGCTTCGCCGCTGCCATAGTCGGGGTAACTTTTGGGTTGTTCCTGATGATCTTTCAACTGGGTATGTACACGGCCGCGCTCCGCGGGGTGGTGTTGCCGCATAGCGCGCTGAAAGGCGAACTTGTCATCACCAGCCGAAATTTTACATATTTTTACTTAAACCATTCTTTTCCCAGATCACTTCTTTACCAGCTTCAGGGCGTTCCAGGAGTGGCCTCCGTCGCTCCCGTGTGTGTGGATTTTGGGAAGTGGAAAAATACGACGACCGGGGTGGACACATATATCGCCATCCTTGCCATCAACCCGTCCCGGAATCCTTTTATCCATCCTGAGTTGACGAGCCAGATACAACTGTTGACAAACGGTGAAAACGTCCTCTTTGACCGACAATCCAAAGAGGTGGATTTTGGAAAAGTGGCGGCGGCGCTCCAGGAAAAAAGCGACGTGACCTCCGAAGTGGATCAGGTGCGCGTCAGAGTAAAAGGGTTGTTTTCCATGGGGCGGACGCTGGCCGCCACCGGCCATATCGTTATAAGCGACGAGGGCCTGGCGCGCATCCAACCCCGGCGTTTAGCCAATATGATCAACATCGGTCTGGTGACACTCAGGGCGGGAGTTGACCCGGAAGAGATTCGGCATCGCCTCTCGGAATTATTGCCAAAAGATCTCCGGGTCATCACCTCGAAAGAATTCCAACAGGAAGAGCAGGATTACTGGATTTCCCGAACAGCCATCGGATTCGTTTTCCGGGTAGGGATGCTGGTCGGGTTATTTGTCGGGGCGATCGTGGTCTATCAGATTCTCTATACCGACGTTATGGACTATCTGCGGGAGTATGCCACGCTCAAGGCCTTGGGCATTACGAATATGTTCCTGTTTCGCATTGTGATGACCGAGGCCGTGATCCTCCTGGTTGCAAGCGCCTTTCCCTCCACGATCCTTTCCAACTTGCTTTTCCATGAAGCCTGGGTTTCAGCCGGAATACCCGCGAAGTTGGCCGTTTCGGAACTACTGGCCGTATTCGCCCTGACGGCGGTGGTTTGGGCCTTTGCCGGCCTGCTGGCCACCAGAAGACTCAGAACGTCCGATCCCGCCGATATCTACTGAAATCATGGCCGGTGAACCTTTCATCTCGATTCATGACCTTTACCACGCTTTTGGGACAGGCGCGTTGAAAAAGGATGTTCTCCAGGAAGTGAGCATTGATTTCTATCCGGGGGAATTCGTCATAATCATGGGACCATCCGGTTCCGGGAAAACCACGCTCTTGACGCTCGCCGGCGCACTTCGCTCCGTTCAGCAGGGTAGTATTCGCATCGACGGGATAGAACTCCGAAATGCCAGACCCGCGGACATCATGAAAGTCCGGAGACGAATCGGTTTCATCTTCCAGGGGCACAATCTGATCGCCTCTTTGACGGCCTGTGAAAATGTCCAGCTTGCCCTGGTTGTCGATCCTTCCGTGACCGCCGCTTCATCCCGGCGGAAGGCTTTGCAATACCTGGAGATGGTGGGGCTTGAGGGCTTCAGCCATAAGAAGCCGGATGAGCTTTCGGGAGGGCAGAAGCAGCGAGTGGCCATCGCTCGCGCTCTCGTCCGCCGGCCCGTCATCATCCTGGCGGATGAGCCAACGGCCACTCTCGATCGGAAAACAGGCCGGGAAATAGTGGACTTGCTCCAACAGTTGGCCCGCCGGGAAGGGGTTGCTATTTTGATGGTAACCCATGATAATCGAATTCTTGACGTCGCGGATCGGCTCATCACTCTGGATGACGGCCGGGTCGAGGAGGCGCATCTGGGCATGGATCGCCTTTGGCAGACCCTGACAGAACTCACGGCGTTGTTTCCCAGGTACACAGCTGCCATACTCGCGACGACGGATGGCGGGGAGACTCTCGAGAGCCTGCAACGTCGTTTTCAAGAAATCCGGGATCCACTTTTACCCCAGGCCGCGGAATTTGCCGCTCGAAGAATGAGCCCAGCGCTCATGACGCGAGCCCGCAGTCTCGAAAAACAGTTGTACATCCTCACCCTTTGCGAAGAGACGCTTTCCAGATTGTTGCTCCTGCTTTCCACCCCTCCTTCCGACAGGCTGAGGGACCTCGGAAACACCTTCTTCGAGTCTTTGGAGTTCCTCTTCATTATGATGGCGGAAGCCGGTGAGAACCTGTCAGCCGATGGGGTCGATTCCCTTGTTCGGCTGACGGGAGATCGGGAAGAGCTGATGACCCGTTTCCGGGAAAAGTATTTTGATTCCGCCAAGCTGGACGAAAAAGAAAAGCGGCGGCTTTTCGAACTGACCGAGCTCTTTGCCAGGGCGGTCTACTTCATACACGAATGGGCGGAGTTGTTGCGGATATGGAGAACATCCTGAATTAACTTTAAGGCGGCAGGGGAGGAAGTGAAGAAATTCGAGTATAACAGAAAAGACTTTATTGGACGGTAAAGGAAATGTCGATTAGAGATGGGATGTCTTTTTATTGAATTCGGCCGTGAGCGAGGCGTTCCTCAACATTAGGTCGAAAAATTGAGCGTTTTTTTTTCCTGCAGATTTTCAACTATTCTGAAACGATTCCGCGTATAATTGAGACTGAGACGCGTCAGTTGGCCGCGTACAGCCGCCCCGTCGCCTTGAACAATATTTTGCATGTTCTTCAAACGGCGTAGATCCTCGTACGCCCGCGAAAAATATCCTGCATATCGCTCACGTCTTTCAAGCCCGGACTTTCGAGTTTTTTAAGATGCCTTTTCCGTAATCTTCAAACAGTCGAAGCGCGGAGTTGCCGGCGGCAAATCAGACATTGCGGCAAATAAAAATAAAAGCCGGCGGAATATTCCAGAGGACGAACGCTACTTGGACATTCGAAAATTCCTTTTTTAGTTTTAGGTAAGGCAGCATGGAATAAACAATCTGCACATAAAAACCGCCGGGCTTAAGCCCATGTTTAATGGCCTCGATCATTTTGTCCCGTTCCTTAGCCGGAATGCCCGTGAATGGCAAGGCGGAAAAAACAATGTCCGCCTGCTTGGCCTGCAGATGACTGGCAAATTCAACAGCCGAGTCTTTGAGAATTTTTAAGCGCTTATCAGCCTTGAATCTGTCAGCCAGCGCAGTGCAGAACTCGCCATTGATTTCAAAACAATAAACCAACCCAGTTTGCGGCAGATTTTGTAGAATTTCCGCGGTAATGCTTCCGGTACCCGCGCCCAGTTCCACTACGGTTTCCACCGGATTTTTCCTGAGGATTTTGACCATGTTGCGGGCAAGTGTGGCCGAACTGGGCAAAATCGCGGCGATCTTGAGAGGATTTTTCAGACTTTGAAAAATAAAAAGTATGGGTAGCCATCCATGGGATGTTAGGCTCAGATTTAAGGAGGTGATTCCGCCAACGGCTCGTTCCTTGATTTTTCGCCAGCCATGGAATAAAAATTCTTTAGAACTACCTTGATACATTAGCAATCTCCTTAACCTGAAAAATTCATGAAAAGGATTGTACAAAGATAAGGCCTATGATAATATCTTGTAATCACAACAAAAATTATTACCATAGAGGCCTCGTTCCTTGCAGTGTGTCACAATCAGCTTGATTTTGGAAGAGTCTTATATATGGATATCATCGTGGTCTTCGATGGAGAGGACATCATAGATAATAGGAGGCTGATCGGTTCTGCGACCTATGCCGTAAACTCAGAGCCGGATATTCAGCGTAATGAATTCGTCCGCTGAAGGAGTAGATTTTGACGAAACTTTTCGCTCGAACTATATCACCAATCTGAGCAGCCAGCCAAGCAGGTGACAGCGCATCAACAAAATCAACAGCAGTTAGTTCGTAATTATGGATTAATCCACGGACCAGTCCGATTCCGCCTATTCGGCGGCGCCAAGCGGGCACCTACGGTCGCGCACGCAAGAGTTCCCCCATTTCGATTTGGCGAATTTTTTGATCTCGGCTGCCCGCTCGCTCAACTCGCTGAGCGTGAAGCTCCGGTGAAATTCGAAGTCAATGATGCCTATGGACACGGATACAAAGCCGAACTCACGCCGAATACCGTCTCGGCCCACGGCAATCATGGAACCTGTACGGCGGTGTTCCTCGTTATAATATTTGGGAGCTTCTTCGGCGAAGCGTTTGACAATGGCCTCTCCAATAGCATCAGCCCGGTCGTACGTGGAGATGATGATGAAATCGTCGCCGCCAACGTGACCGAGAAAATCCCGGTAGTCTCCGGCCTTGTTGATGGCATCGCCCAGCACTTGGGCCGTCATCAAAATGACTTGGTCGCCTTTGCTGAAGCCGTAGACGTCGTTATAGACCTTGAAATTGTCCAGATCGACGTACATTAGACTGGAGGCTATTTGGTGTTTGATGCGTCTTTCGAGTTCGTGTTCTATGGCCAGGTTGCCGGGCAGGCCGGTCAAGGGATTTGTGCCCTTGGCCAACTCGACCTGGAATTGGGCCAAATAATCCAGTAGTCTCTGGACTGAAACCGTTCCGACCAGTTCGTTGTTCCGGGTCACAATGATGTCGTCGTATATTTCCGGGCCCCGGCGCTGCATGGCCAGTTTGGCGACTTCTTCCACTGATTGGTCGCTGTCGACAATCAAAGGCCCGCGATTCATCAAATGCGTGACTTCACGCTGCAGATACAAGGAAATGCCATAACGCTGGCCCAGTCGCCGGTCAAGGTTGTAGCTCATCAACTGCCCGATCGGTTTTAAACCATCCACTATGACAACATTGCTGGTCGGCGGCTTATCCTTCAGGAGCGTTTGAATTTCCTCTATGGTCGTGTCTGGCGGGGCGGTCATCGGCATTTCCACCATCTCAACCACCGGCTTGGAGCATTTCCAGCTGATGTCCCTCACTTCCTGGAAGGAGCCGACCGTGGGGGTCTGGATCGTGGCCTCCTTCTTAACTGCCTCAGGCCCGGAAAGCAGGAACCCCTGCCCGGCCTGCACACCCATGGAAACCAACGCGCTGAATTCCGTTTCCGACTCCAGTCCCACGGCTATCAACCTGGCTCGCAGCAATTTGCTCATATAGGCCAGAGTTTCCACAATCAGGCGCTTGAAGGGGTCGGAATCCACGCCTCGGACAATGGAGACGTCCAGCTTGATGAAATCCGGCTGCACTTGGGAAAGCAGCGTCAGGGAAGACCGGCCGCCGGCCATGTCGTCTACGGCTACTCTGAACCCGGCTTCCCTATATGGTTTCAGAGCCTGACGCAGTTGGCTGGATGAGGTGACGTGCAGTTTTTGAGAAAACTCGAGCACCACGTTTTTTGGATTAAGGTTATGCCGGGCCAGCAGGTTGCCAAAGCTTTTCGGCCCGAAACGGCCGTTGCTGAGGGACATAGGGTGGGTGTTGATGAAAATCATCTGGTCTTTTTCGATAGTCCCCAGGTTAGCCAAAGCCATTTCACGGCAGCGCTGATCCAACTCATACACTCCGCCGATGTATTCGGCAAAGCGAAAGAATGTCGACGGCGCGGCAAAGGAGCTGTCCGCCGGGCCTCGGGAAAAGGCTTCCCAGCCCATGGTTTCGCCTTTGGAAAAGTCCAGGACGGGCTGATACACAGGGACAATTGCCCCCTCTTCGATCAGGGCCATGAATTCCTTCTGCAGTTCCATTGTTTTGCTGTCCAAGGAACCGGAGGAAAATTGGCGGGCTTCGCATAACCCCTTGATTATGGCTCGGGGGATGTCCTTACGACGGGCCGGGTTCAATTCCCCATATCCCATCACCGCCTCCAATTGTTCCTCCATGTCGGGCGACGCTTCCTTCTTGAGCATTTCCTCGAACGCCATCCTCATCATGCTGTAGGCCCGGGCCAATTGATACGGAGAGTATTTGGGATGTTCAAAGAAGAAAACGGTCTGTCCCAATCCCCAATGAGCAGCGAACAGGATGCGGCATTTCGGATAGTATTCCATGAACAACCGTTCGGCATCTTCTACCAATCGGTTGAACAGACCGTATGACGCCTCGTCACCGCGAAAGAGGACTATGCGGTGAAAATTCAGGATATCCAGGGTCAGCAAACCAATCCCGGCATCTTCCGCATCCAGGTAATTTGACAAGAGATTGGTCTGGGCCTTTGACAGCATCCCTGCTGGTTCGCCGTCGTCCGTAACGGAGCCGTCACGACGGAGGCCGGGCAGCATGTCTCTGAACATGATAGTCCGAGCGCTTTTGATGACTCCACTCATCTTACTCCTCCAAAATCAGTCTCAGCTTCTTTGACCGCGATAACAACGCCTCCCCTCGGCACATCGAGAAATCCGACCAATTCATCAAGCGGCATCGGCTTGGAGTAGTAGTAGCCTTGACCAGTGTCACACCCAAGTTCCAACAGAAGATCGCGTTGCTCTTTGCTTTCCACGCCTTCGGCCACTATGGTCATACCTAATGCGCCGGCCGGGGATAGAATAGTCTTGATTATGTTGATGTCCCTATGCCGGCCCAACGCCGGTTTGGCGACAAACGATTGATCTATTTTGAGAGTGTCAAACGGGAAACTGTTGGGATGGCTGTGCGACGAATAGCCGGTTCCGAAGTCGTCGATGGCCAGCAACAAGCCGTGCTGCTTAAGAGCGCGGCAGGTTCGGCTGGCTTGATCTTCATTGCTCACCAAGGCAGTCTCCGTAATTTCTATCTTGATCCGGCTGGGCAGAATGTTCGCCGCATCCAACACGGATTTAACGGCCTCGGTCAAATCTCTTTGCGCGAACTGGCGGCTTAACGTTCGGTCTAGATGAAGGCTCATGATCAACCCGACCGGCTGGCCTCCGTTAACCACCACCAAGGCGTTAAGTGGCTTTGCCTCCCCCAGCATTTCCTTGGCCCTGCGGACGGATGTGGTCACTTCGATACAAACCGGGGGGTAGGCTAGGCGGCCGACTGTGATAATCCGGTCGCCTTTTATTAGTGCTTCCATATGTAGTTCCGGGTCGGATACCCATTGGGGACGAGACACCTCCACGCCCTCTGGCAGGTCACGCTCCGGCAAGGCCTTGATGTCCTGGGTATTATGAAAATGTTGGTGCGCTGAATCCATGAAGTAACTCTCCAGCCCTGTCCGATATCGAACGCTATGGTTTGAGCCTGTTGTGTGGCCTACACCATAACGACTTTCTCCACATGGACCTTTTGAATGCCCCTTATAAAACCTCGCTGGACCCCGGTGAAGTTGATTACCTCAATAAAGCCCTTATATTTGTTTCTTTTCCCCCTGCGGGTATACCGCCCGACAACGTTTCGTCAGTATTTTTTCGAGCTGTTCACGGATATTATTATCGCGCGGTAATCAATGACCTCCAAATTCGAAAATCGAAAATCAAATTCCGCCGACTGGCAGAACATGAAGAATAGAAGAGAAAGATTAACACCATGTTTTATTTGCGTAACGTTTTCGTTTACTGAAAAAGATTGAAGGCTGGTATTTGTATATATTGTATTGAACTAAACGGCTTCATCGTGCAATGGCAAGGCTGGAGCTTATGGTTGGACGGCAAGGTGGAATCCGTAGTATCCTTTCTAAAATGGATCTATCTGAAACTGATCCAGGCGCCGCCCCAAAACTAAAAGAGCAAACTATGTCAAGGAATTTGCGAGAACCAATGGTCGCCGACAATAAAATGCCCGGGTTGTCTTTATACACCCAGGCAGCGCATTTGCTGGTCGTGGAGCCTTTTTCCCGGATAACCCGGTTTTCTCCGACCGAGGGCAAAGAGTGGGATCCGGCCGAACAGGCAAGACCCCGTAGCTTCTGCTACGGGGTCGCTCGGTTTCATGTTTAAATCGGGGCCAGGTAGCCTCCGTCGATGGTAATCATTTGTCCGCTGATATACTCGGAAGCTTGGCTGCACAAGAAAACCGTAACTCCGATCAGATCCTGCACATGGCCGAAACGACGCATTGGTATTTTAACTATCATGTTTTTTTTCCAAGTTTCATTTTGAAAAAGATCATCAGTCAAATCCGTCCAGAAATAACCAGGGGCAATGGCGTTGACCCGGATTTTTTTCGGTGACCATTCCGAGGACAAGCCTCTGGTCATACCCAGCAAAGCGCTTTTGCTGCAAGTATACGGTAATGCCTTAGGGATACCGACGCTGGAGGATAACGAGCAGACATTGACTATTGTTCCGCCTCCACTGTCGGACATAATACGGCCAGCAGCTTGGGCGCAAAAAAAAGCGCCTTTGAGGTTGGTATCCAAAATACTATCCCATATGGCGGAATCAACCTCAAGTGAATCACAAACCTGCTCGAATCCGGCGTTGTTGATCAGAATGTCCAAGCCACCCAAAGCTTGACGACAATCTTCTACGCCACTTTGAATAGATGCCAGGTTACGAACGTTCATAACTCGATAATAACTTTTTCGGTCTAAAGCTTGAATTTCATCATTTACTTTTTTTAATAACGTTTCGTTCTGACCGATGACGGCCACGGCTGCACCGGCCTGGGCCAGACCCAAGGCCAAGGCGCGTCCGATACCTCTAGTGCCGCCGGTGACTAAGGCCTTTTTTCCAGATAATGAAAAAATCGGATAATTAATTTGTGATTCCATGGGACCTCCTTAATATAGCATTTACTGCTACCAATTTACTTACTCGATAATTCTAGTTTGTTGACGAGATGTGGACCATAGGCAATTTTTTCTTTAATTTAAGGCACATGATCAAAAAAATAATGACACATGCGCCGCCAAATCTGCATGGTTTTCTCGTAGGCAAATTTACTTTCCGCTTCAAGAAAAGACTTGAATATAATTAAAATTACGAGCGGGCTTGAAGTTTTGTTCGCAAAGGCCAACTCTGGATTGCATTATCTATTAGATATGTTAAACATCTTTGATTTTGATTTTGAATCCTCGAAGACCGCCTCGATGATCAGTTCCGCTCCTGCTTTTGTAATAATCTGTTTTTCCATCATTTTTTTGATATCATTTTTGAATTTCCATAAATTTATTTAAAATCGTAGTTAAATTTAAGAAAAATATATCTGAAATTTTTACCCCTGTCAATATATTTTCTTTTTTGTGCATCTCGCCGGCTGCATTCTAGCGGAGATGGGAATCTTTATACTGACCCCTCAGGGGGAAGTGTTGACCGGACGATGACGGAGTTCTTCTCACAGTGAAATCTTAAAGAGGCCGCCGGCAAAGCGCCGGGCCGACGAACAACGAATTTTCTGTTTGGATGAGCAAGCAATTATCCCCAATATCAAATTTTCAGGTCGGACCGCCCGGCAAGCCATGCTGCAAGGGGGGTATTAGGAGGAGATCGGCCGGTAAGCGGCGTAAATGGGTTTGGATAAATTTTTTGACGGAGTCAATCGCGACATATTGATGTCGCCGGTGGCGTGGAGGGTCTAGGAGAAAAGGGGGCCAAGGCTTAATGCTTTCTCGGTTCTGATCTACCCGCTTCTCAATGGTTTTGCGGAAAGTGAGATAGGGACGTTACATCTGTTTTTGTGGAGGACTCTTTCTAATTACACCTTCAATGTAATCATAGTTTGCATTTGAAGGGTCACTTTCTTTAACCAGCTGTTATTGTAACATTTTCTATCTAAATATTAGGAAAATCTGACTCGTAAATCCAACCGGCTAAAATTTTCCCTATCACCTTAATCATCTAAAATTATTTGATTTTAATAAAACTATTAAAAAATTACAGTTATATTTTTCTTAAATTTAACTGAGATTTTAAAAAAATTTGAGCCACCCGATAAAAGAGAGTAAAGAAAAGATGAAAAAACAAAATCTTACAAAAAGTGGCCGCCATCTCCTTAAGCGAATCGATGGATGTCGGTGGTTCAGCATCGGTAAAAAATTATAGAGACGTGTGCCGCAAGGATCGGAGAAATAATATATGCCGTCATTGATAAAAATAGGAGTCGTGGGAGCAGGCATGATGGGGGGGAGAAATTGCCCTGAGCTTTGCTTACCGCGGATTCACCGTTAAGTTGAAAGATGTGTCCGATGAAAAAGCATCGGCGGGCAAGGAAAAAATAAAAAGCCGGCTCGAAAAATTAGAAAAAAAAGGAAAATTAATTGAAGAGACAGCCAGTGTCATTTTGAATCGAATCAAAGCGACAGGACAGTATGCTGATCTCGCGGATGCGGACTTAATAATAGAAGCAGTCTTTGAAGATTCGGCTATAAAAACAAGCGTCTTTAAAGAATTGGATAAATTGTGTAATCCTGATTGTGTGTTTGCAACCAACACGTCAAGCCTGCCGATCACTTCCTTGGCAGCCGTATTAGATTCCTCGAGAAAACCAAAATTTCTTGGCACTCATTTTTTTTCGCCAGCTTCGATTATGAAACTCGTTGAAGTTATCCCGGGATTGGAAACTTCTGAGGAAACAGTCGTCAAAGTTATGAAGCTGATAGAAGAAATCGGTAAATCACCAATAAAAGTTAAAGATGTGACTGGTTTTGCGGTCAATCGAATATTTCATGCTTTGCTTATAGAAGCATGTCGGCTTTTGGAAGAAGACGTCGCCACGCCTGAGGATATAGACAAGGCTTGCCGGCTGGGTCTCGGACATCCGCTGGGACCTTTCGAGCTGATGGACATTTTGAATAACCGCCTGAACCTCGAAGTCGAACAAATATTACATGATACTTATGGCGAACGATTCCGGCCTCGCCCCAATTTAAAATTGAAAGTATATGCCAATCATTTGGGACGTATAACAGGAAAAGGATGGTATACTTATCCTGTTGAATGAACTTTTGCTAATAAAGTAGTGATTAGAAAACATCTAAAAAAATCTGGTTTAAGGTTGAGGATGAGGCTGGAAGCCAACTGGAAGAATATAGGGGAGATATTTTGAGGATTGACTTACGGCCTCAAACAAAAAAGATTGGGCTAAAAGATTTTTTGAGATGTGTTCGAGGAAATTAAGGGAGTAATTATATGATTGGTAAAAGTATAGAAGAACTGAAAATTGGCGATGTGGCGAGCCGGGCGAAAACAATTTCAGAATCAGATATTTATATGTTTGCCGGTATAACAGGCGACTTTAATCCTGTGCATGTCAATCAGGAGTACGCATCAGAATCATTTTTTAAGGATCGTATCGCGCACGGTATTTTGGTGGCGGGTTTTATATCGGCGGTCATTGCCATGGACCTGCCTGGTCCGGGGACAATCTATTTGGACCAAACCTTACAGTTCAAGAACCCGGTTTATATAGGAGATACGATTTCGGCGCTGATTGAAGTGGTTAATATAAATACCGAGAAAAACAGGGTATTTCTAAAAACAACCTGTATTAATCAAAAGGGTGAGTTGGTGATTGACGGCCAAGCTCAAGTTCTACCGCCCAAAAAGAAAAACACTGCTGAAAATTGGATTTAAATAAGAGCCTCTATAGAGGGGAAAGGATTTTTAGATGATTGATTTTAGCTTAAGTGCGGATCAAGTAAAGCTTTTGGAAAAAGCTAAAAAATTTGCTAAAAATGAAATTGCTCCGCTTGCGAACCAATATGATGCGAGTGGAGATTACCCAGAATCGATTTGCCGAAAAGCCTTCGACGAAGGTTTGATGTACACCAACATACCCAAGGAATATGGCGGTTCAGGTCTAAGCTTTATGGAACATTACATCGTCGGCGAAGCGTTGAATTATGAATGCTGCGCGATCGCTCAGATGATTGGAATATCACATTTAGCCACTGGTGCACTGGACATCGCCGGCACTGAATCTCAAAAGAAACGTTTACTGGGTCGGATGTGCGAAAGACATCGTTCCGCTGCTTTTTGTCTCACGGAATCAGAAGCCGGATCCGATGTCAGCGGCTTGAAAACGATTGCTATTAAAAAAGGCGACGCTTATGTAATAAATGGGTCTAAATGCTACATTACTAACGGAGCTTATGCCGATCTGTTGATGGTTTTCGCCAGCACTGCTCCGGAGAAGAAGAATAAGGGAATAAGTTGTTTTGCCATTCCTAGTGACACATTAGGGATTAAAATCGGCAAAATCGAGGATAAATTGGGACAGAGGGCCTTGAGCGCCTGTGAGATATTTTTTAATGATGTGGTTGTCCCAGCTGAAAATCTGATCGGCCGTGAGGGAGACGGGTTCAAGCTAGCCATGATGGCTCTTGATCGTGGCCGGGTAAATATTACTTCGGTTTGTGTGGGCATCATGCAAAAAGCTTTCGACGAAGCTTTGACTTGGGCGCGTGAGCGGAAACAATTTGGTCAGCCTATTGGCCAGTTTCAAGGCGTTCATTTTATGTTGGCCGATATGTTTGCGAAAATTCTAGCGGCTAGGACGATGTATTTAAAAGGCGGATGGATGCTTGATAACAAAATAAATTGTACGGTTGAAGCAGCTACGGCGAAAATTTTTGCTTCGGATGCGGCGGTTTCGGTGACCATGGATGCGATCCAGATCTGTGGCGGGAGAGGCTACATGAAAGGTAATACAGTTGAGAAACTTTTTAGAGATTCAAAGCTGTGCCAGATATTCGAAGGAACTAATCAAATAAATAGAATAGTATCCGGACTGGGAGTGCTCAAAAATTCTCCACAAAATTTTCATGGACCTAAAGAAGACAACATAGGCTGACATACTAAACCTTCCGTGTATCTGGAAAAAAAGAAAAGGTTAGCAATGATGGATTATAATTACTTAAATTTTAGCATTGACAATCAGGTTGCCTGGTTGCGATTTGCTCGGCGTGAAAAACTAAACGCGTTAAACCCGGATTTTATCGTGGAATTAGGCCACGCTGTTGAAATATGTTCTAAAAATAATGATATTAGAGTAGTGGTTTTAACCGGTAACCCCAAAGCTTTTATTGCCGGCGCGGATATAAAAAATATGGCGGAAGCCGGCGTTGATGATGCTTATAAATTAAGCGAACTTACTAATTTCGTTCAAAATAAAATATCGAGACTTGCTAAACCAAGTATTGCCGCCATATCAGGATATGCTCTGGGCGCTGGTTGCGAAGTGGCTTTGTGTTGCGACTTTCGAATAGGCGCTGAAAATGCGATCTTGGGCTTACCCGAGATAAATTTGGGAATCATACCAGGAGGCGGCGGAACGCAAAGGTTACCCCGTTTGATCGGAATTGGTCCGGCTATGCGCCTCATTCTAACAGGCGAACTAGTGAAAGCTGAAGAAGCCGAAAAAATAGGATTGTTGGATAAGGTAGTCCCCTTGGAAGGTTTTGAAGCGTCGGTAAGTTCTTTTGCTGCTCAGTTGGCCAAGAAACCGCCTATAGCTGTTAGAGCGGCCAAACAAGCCATTTTATGCGGAATAGATAGCTCTTTAGACAATGGACTGATATTAGAACAGAATTTGTTCGCGATGCTTTTTGGTACGAAAGATCAAAGGATAGGTATGAGAGCATTTTTGGAAAAACAAACTCCTGAGTTTAGTGGTCAATGAGGCAATAATAAAACTATTCTTTATTTTGGTTTGAGATTAGGAGATCGTTAAATGCGAGAGGTTGTGATTGTAGATGGTGCCAGGACGACTTTTGGTAAAATGGGAGGCGCCTTAAAAGATATCAGCGCGGAAGAACTCGGCGGACTGTGTTTGAAGGGACTATTAAATAAAACAAAAATATTGGAAAAAACCAATGTTGACAGTGTGTTTGCAGGTTCGGCCCATGGGGTTTCTTTTCCGCGCAACCCGGCAAAATGGATATGCCATCATGCCAAGATGCCATATCAGACCTCGGCCACCTTTGTTGAAATGCAGTGTGCCTCGGCTATTGAAGCATGTAATTTGGCGGCAGCTAAGATAATGAGTGGTCAGGCTGATGTCATGATAATCGGCGGGATGGAAAGCCACAGCCAGGAACCGGCTAAATTTTCCATGAGTCTTCAGCCTTACCGCAAAAATCCTCCGTCTTATTTGGTCCCGCAGCTGGCGCCTTTCAATGACCAAGATATTTCCATGGGGTTGACAGCGGAAAATCTTCAAAAAATTTACCAGATATCCAGGCAGGAACAAGATGAGTTTGCCTATAGAAGTCAATATTTGGCGCGTAAAGCCTGACAAAATAATCTGTTTGAAGGAGAGATAATTCCGATAAATGTTTTTAAGGATAAAGGGAAAATTCCTGTAGAGTTTAGAATAGATGAGCATTTACGCTTATCACCTTTAGATGATTTAGCCAAATTGAGACCTGTTTTTAAATCAGATGGTACAATTACCGCAGGAAATGCATCTGGATTTAACGATGGCGCGGCTTTTATCCTCATGATGGAGAAAGAAAAAGCCAAGGAATTAGATTATGATCCTTTGGCCAGATGGGTAAGCGGGGCAGATTGCGGGGTTGACCCGACGATTATGGGTATTTCTCCGGCTTATGCGATTCCAATAGCTTTGAAAAGGGCCGGGCTTAAATTAAGAGACCTTGAAGTGATAGAGTGTAACGAAGCGTTCGCGGTTCAAAACTTGGCGGTAATAAAAGAATTGGAGCATCAAACCAATGAAAAAGTCGATATAGCTAAGTGGAACCCAAATGGCGGAGCCATTGCTTATGGACACCCAAATGGCGCATCAGGCGGTCGGATTGCCATGTTCACAATACGCGAATTAATTCGTAAAGGTGGAAGATACGGTCTTTTTACCTCATGTGCAGGTGGTGGATTAGGTGCGGCAACATTGGTTGAAAATTTAACTTGATAATTCCCCGCAGCTTGCTGCGGGGTCTGGAGTTTGGACATTTGAGTATGTAGAATTAGATTTTGCTTGACATAC
>JADFXS010000227.1 GCA_015233515.1 Deltaproteobacteria bacterium
ACCCTTATTACATTAACGGCATGATCAATTTAGGTAGCGCCATGGAGGTGCAGGGCCGGTTGGACGAGGCGGCTAAATACAACCACATGGCCTTGAATATCTGGCCCGAATCTCCCCACGCTCTGTTCAATTTGGGCATGGTGAGTTTCAAAAAAAACGACTTGGAAAATGCTCGTCATTTTTTTGAATTGTCCTTGGAAAAACCCGGTGCGCTGCCCTTAAGCCACTTTTTTTTAGGTCTGACCCTGGAAAGACTGGCTTTGCTACCCCTGGCCGAAAACCAATATCAACTGGCCATAGCCGCCAAGGCCATGGCGCCGGAGGCCAGCCACCACCTGGGTTTGATCGCCTTGAACCGGGGTGAAAACGATAAAGCCCTGGCTTTATTCCGACAAGCCGTGGCTCTGAACCCCGGTTTATCGGAAGCACATATGAATCTGGCCGAATTGTATCGAAAAAACGGTTCTTTTGATCTCGCTCGCCGCCAGGCCGAAAAAGCCGCCCATTTAGGTTTTTCCGGAGCGTCCGAATTTTTACGGCAACTCGAAAAACCATAAGGTTATTTTGAGCGCTCGGCAAAACTGCCATCTGACTGACTGTAAATTTCGAGAACCACCGAAAATAGTCACGCGGGTAATCCGCCTTCGGGCTTTTGAGGTTGGCGTCGAAAGGGCCTGATGCCGCGCGGCGCCAGGGCCAGGGAGTAGACCGCCGCGAAGGAAAGCCCCCCGCCCACGATCATGTTAAAAATATCGGACAGTTCGTGCATCAAATCAAAAGAGGCCGGGGAGCGCGAGGAAATTACCAAGACCACCGTCAGCCGGGTCAAATTAGCCGCCTCCATGACCACGGCGCCCAAAACCAGCCATAATATTCTTCGACGAAAACTTGAGGCCGGGACCGTGACCGCCACGGCTAAAAAAATAAAAAAACCGCCAAAAAATCCCGTGCATTCCTCGTCCACGCGAAAAGATAAGGGGCTGCCTTCCACAAATAGGGTGTGATCTTCCCGGTGAACGACCAAGCCGAAAGCCGTTCCGGTTTTTTCCAATTCCCAGGCCAGAATCGGTCGCATCGGGTTGACTACATGAGCCCTGAACCAATTTATGTTCCATAAAACTTGAGAAACAAGGACATAGACCAGGATAAATTTGACTACCCAACGCCAAACTTGAGTATCAATTTCGCGATCCAGTTTCAGCAAGAGACTTCCTTTTTGAAAATGCTTCTTCTTCGGGGAATGGTATAGTCGGCGGTTTTGAACAAGGACAACATCTCTTCGTTGGTTTCCAGGATGTGGGAAGTTTCGGCGTATTTAAAACCCAAGTCGATCAGCGACTCCACCAGTTCCACCCCTAAGATCAGATAGAGGCCTGTCCCCTGATATTTCCTGGCCACGCCGATGAGGTGAAAGTCAATGATTTCCCTCTGCCGCATGGCGCGAAGGATGTGCCACCAGCCAAATGGAAATAGCCGGCCCCGAGCCTTTTGAAAAGCTCGGGACAAGCTGGGGACGGTAATCGCAAACCCGGCCAATTCCCCCTGTTCATCTTCCACCAATCTTAAAAAACGCCGGTCTATTACGGGAGCGTACATTTTAACGTAATAATCTATCTGCCGTTCGGTTAGAGGCACGGTTCCATACAAATGGTCATAGCTTTCGTTGTAAAGGCGGAAAACTTCCTTCCCGCGGCGGAGCAACTCCCGGTTGGATTTAAACTTAATGACCTTGAAATTGCTACGCTTGCTCACCCAGTCGGCCATTTGCTTGAATGGGGCCAGGAATTCCTTTGAGGGGCGCATGATTTTGAGTTCAACATAGTCCGCTTCCCGTCTGAATCCGTATTTCTCCACGAACTCACGGTAATAGGGCGGGCTGTATCTGACCGTGATGGGCGCCACCGTGTCAAAGCCTTCGATGAGCAATCCCTCGAGATCCATGTCGCAGAAACCTTGGGGGCCGGAGATGGTAGTCAGGCCTTTTTCCCGGGCTAGATTTTCCGCGGCTTGGAATAAAGCCCGGGCGGCTTCCCAATCTTCAATGACGTCGAACCATCCGAATCTAAGGTTTTTGGTCTGGTATTTTTCGTTAGCGGCCCGGCTGAAAATGCCCGCCAGACGCCCCACGGGCCGGCCATCCCGGTAAGCCAAAAAAAGCCTGGTTTCCGCGTGTTCGTAAGCGGGATTACGGGCCGGGTCAAAGGTCATGAGTTCGTCCCGCATCATGAGGGGAACCCAATAAGGATTTCCGCGAAGAATTTGGTGAGGAACCTTGACGAAAGTTTTCAGATCGTTCCTGGTTTCCACCACCCGGATGTCAATATTCATGGGCAAACCCGACAGGACGGTTTAGCGGCCTGGAGGATCACCGGCCACAGCCCAAGACTAACCGCCGGGGTCGGACAAGTCAAGACCAGGTCTTGGCCCTCCCAAAGCAAACTTATTTGGAAGTTAGAAGTACCTGACCCTACGGCGCACGAGTTGATGGGGAAAAGAGACCATCTTGAAGTATGATCGGCGACGATTGGAAAGGCCCTGGCGGTTATAGCCGGTGCTCAATTGGTGTCATCGATATTCATTTTCGAGTGAGGTTTCAGGGGTTAGAGATTGTAAGATTGGCGAAGTCTCCGACCGCCGGGAGAACTCTCAAACCATCTTTAATTAATCGAAAACCAAAACATGATCTTATCACACCGGCGTTGATTGGATTGATTATAACTATAAATAATTCGACACCGATACCTTGACTATTTTCATCAAAAAATGATATTATTCAGCTAAAGTTAGGTTTTCTTTCCATTTCTATTTCCAAAACATGACCAAACAGTTTATTTTAAGGAATGGTGTGAAATGCTCCATTTAAAAACTACCGGCAAGGTCGGCTTGATTTTTCTATTGAGCGTCCTGGCTTGGGCCATGGTTTTGGTTATTCCCGAAATGTCCCTGGCTACAACCTGGCCGGTGATCAATACCGCTGATTCAGGCCAGGGCTCATTACGGGCTGCCTTGGCCGAGCTTGCCGACGGCGATACTATTATTCTCAACGTAACAGGGACCATATTCCTGAATCCAGCCAACGGGCCTCTGGTTATCGCGAATAAGAATATAACCATCATCGGTTCAAGCGACGGCGTGGCCATCTCTGGAAGTTCTCAGGTGAGTATTTTCAAGGTCAGCAAAACCGGAGCGACTATCTCCGCGCTGACCATTCGTGATGGCAAATTCATGAGTAACGGTGACGCGGGCGGCGCCATAACCGTTGAGGCCTCAGGCGGGCTCACTTTGAGTTTTTGTGACATCGCCGGAAATATCAGCAAGCAAGGTGGAGGTATTTACAACGCCGGCACGCTTAGCGCCACCGGCTGCAACTTCATCAGCAACATCTCCCATGGGCAGGGCGGCGGTATCTATAACACAGGCACCCTTAATCTCGACAGCTGCACTTTCAGCGGCAACACCGCCAATGGGCAGGGCGGTGGAATCTATAATGACCTTACCGGCACGGTTACTCTTAAAAACTGCACGTTCAACAGCAGCAACAACGCCCAAGATGCCGGTGGCGGAGTATCCAACACGGGCACGCTCAGCGCCACTAACTGCACTTTTAACAGCAACTACGCATCAAACAATTCAGGTGGCGGAATTTATAACAACGGCACCCTTAACCTCTACACCTGCACCATCAGCGGCAACTACTCCTCCTCCGGATCCGGTGGCGGAGTGGCCAACGCGGGCACGCTCAGCGCCGTGAGCTGCACCATCAGCAGCAACCACTCCTCCTATGGCGGCGGAATCTATAACAACGGCACCCTTAGTCTCGACAGCTGCAGTATCAATGGCAACAACTACGCCTCCAATTTCGGTGGCGGGGCGGCCAACGCCGGCACGCTCAGCGCCACTAATTGCACCATCGATGGCAATAGAACCACTGCCGGGCCGGGCGGCGGAATTTATAATTTCAGCACCGGCAAGCTTACTCTCACCAGTTGCACCGCCAGCGGCAACAGCAGTACTTCCGATGTCGGCGGCGGTGTGGCCAACGCCGGAACACTCAGCGCCGTTAATTGCACCATCAGCGGCAACACTACTAATAGCAAAGGCGGCGGAGTGGCCAATCAGGGCGCGCTGACCTTGACCAATTGTACTATCACCAATAACACCGACAATAGCAAAACGGCCGCCGGTCTATATCAATACGGAGCCGCGCCCACCGCTTCCTTGTTTAACAACATTATCGCCGCCAACACCGGGGGTGGTAACGTCAAATCCATTAGCGGGACCTTGACATCCCTCGGGTACAACCTGGTAGGGGAAAACACCGGCGGTTACTTTATCGCCACTGATATCATCAATAACCTCCCGGTTTTGGGGGCGCTGAGCAGCAACGGCGGGCAAACCAAGACTCATGCCTTGCTGGCCGGCAGCCCGGCCATCGACGCCGGCACCTGCACCGGGGCCCCCGCCACGGACCAGCGCGGCGTGACCAGACCCCAGGACGGGAAAGGCATAGGCACGGCGGCCTGTGACATCGGCTCTTATGAGAAAGAGAACCCCAATCCCGGCAGGGTCAATGCTCCGCCGATCGCCAATTATCAGTATGTCGCGGCCTTGAGATCCGCCGGGTCGATTCCGATCACCCTCAGCGGAAGTGACTGGGACGGCGATACGCTCTCATACACTATTGTCTCCAATCCGACCCACGGCACCCTAAGCGGGACGCCGCCTAATCTGACTTACGCTTATCGCTCGCAGGATCAGGA
Source organism: Deltaproteobacteria bacterium (assembly GCA_015233515.1). Next base: position 4,761 of record JADFXS010000227.1, read on the forward strand.
TCCCAAGGATTCTTTCAAATTCAAGGTCACTGCCGGCGGTTACAGCCGAACGGGCGTGGTGGATATAGAATTTTTCATAACTAAACCCACACTTGTCCCCACCGCGGCCCATGATCAGAATGTCACCACCACCATCAACCAACCCCTCAGCCTCATGTTAACCAGTTCCGATTGGAATAATCTGCAGGTGAGTTACACCATCGTGACCGCCCCGGCCCATGGGACTTTATCGGGCAACACGAAGAATTGGGCCTATACCCCGACCGCGAATTACACCGGATACGACTATTTTACTTTCAAGGCTGATAATGGGACCGGCCGATACACTTATGGACGAATCAACATTATGGTCGGCGTCGCCAACTGGCCGCCGGTGGCGGCCTTTACCTGGGTAAGAAACCCAAATGATCACGGCAATT
>JADFXS010000228.1 GCA_015233515.1 Deltaproteobacteria bacterium
TCCGCATCACTCTTAACGTAAATAGTATGGTCTTTCACCTAGTGCATCATAGCCCGACGGCGTCTTGCTCGTAAAGGGCCAGGTGTTTTTTAAGCATCTCCGGGATTGGCAGATTATATGGGCAACGCTGCAGACATTCCCCGCACTCGGTGCAATTTCTGATCGATATCATTGCCTTGGGCATGAACCCCGCCGCGATTGGGCCGGACATCCGGCGAGCGATTACGGGATAGCCCATCGCCGCGGTGATCATAACTCCCTGTTCACAGGGTTGGCAGTATTCACATCGGCGGCAAAACTTCTGCCCCAATTCGGCCCGGTACTTTTCCATGGCTGCGAGATCCTCAGGCCGGACCTCATTTTCGGTATCATAAATGGCGACAATCTGATCAACCTGCTCAACGGCGTCAAAACCCGGCAACGGAATGACGTCCGGAAACCGGCGAAGGAACTTGAAGCACAATTGGGCGTCATCCAGCACCCCTCCGGCAAAAGGCTTCATGGCGAGAATGCCCATTCCTTCTTGCCGGGCGCTCGGGTGGAGCTCTTCGACGGGTTTGAATTCTATGAAGTTGAAGGGAAATTGAACGGTACTGAAGAGCCCGGTTTTAATCAGCTTGACCGCCATCTCAATACTGTGGGAGGTCACGCCGATGTGCCTGATCTTGCCGACTTGTCTGGCCTGGTGGATCGCCTCCAGTATCCCGTCCGGCCCGATGGCCGCCTGGTAGTCTTCCTCCAGGGACAGTTGATGTATTTGAAAAAGATCGATGTAGTCGGTCCGCAAGCGTTTCAGGCTCAGATTGATGTCCGCCTCTACGCCGGCGAAGTCGCGCTTCAATGATTTCGTGGCCAGAACCAGCTTGTTCCGGATGCCGTCAAAAGCCAACCCCATCTTCTCTTCACTGTCGAGGTACATATGGGCGGAATCAAACAGGGTTATACCTTGGTCAACCGCTCTTTTAAGAACTTTCACCGCCTCCGTGGTGGATAAACGGATGATCGGAATACACCCGAAACCTACTTCCGAAACTTCTAGGCCTGTGTTTCCAAGTTTTAGGTATCGCATGACTTTCCTCCTTACATTCAGCCCGGAACGACCTTGAGTAGGTCGTCGAAATAAACTGAAATCCTTTTCGGCATTTTAGCCCGGCTTGTTTATTCACATCTGATAAGTCGTATATTCTTGAGGTGATATCATAATAAAATCAACCTATAATGTCGAGAAGAAAGTTGCGGCGCCCTACCGGTTGACGGTTGCGGAAATGACTTTAAATCAATGGAGTCATGTCCCTGGTTCTTGAAGGCGGCGAATTACTGGTGGTCCGGTTCGGCCATCATCGGCGTCTCAATACTTGCCCCGCTCTAACGTCCGGCGTCGCCCGGCCATGGGTCACCACTTCATGACCGTTAATGAAAACATATTCAATACCGGACGGCCGGACGCGAGTGTTGGAAACCGAAGTATTATCCTTTATGGAATTCATATCAAAAATGGTCAAATCCGCCCAATAACCTTCCCGGATCAAACCGCGGTCGGTCAAACCCAGCCGCGCCGCCGACCGGCCGGTCATCTTGGCAACGGCCTCTTCCAGGCTGAACAGATGCAACTCCCGACAATAGCGTTGTAAAAGGCGGGGAAAGGTTCCATACGCCCCGGGATTAACCGCGCCATGAGGATTGACATGGGCATCGGTTTCGAATGTATTCAACGGATGAGCCAGGACCCGGCGCAGAGCGTCTTCATTTTCCCGGTCGCCGCTATACTTATGAAACAGGCAATTGGCTTGCCCCTTGGTCATCCGGCCGAGCCGGATATAAGCTTCCGGAACCGAACAGCCCAGGTCTCGGGCAATCTCCGGGAAGAACCAGCCGTTGTATTTATCTAGCTCCGGTCGGCTCCCCCACAGGAGTTGGGCGTCTTCCAAACCAAAGCCTAAAAGTTTGGATCCCAAACGCCATTCCATCGCCAGCCGCAAACGAGCCAGGGCCCGGTTGAAATTAGCCTCGACATCCTTGAGGAACCAGTCCGGAAATAAAACATAAATCGTAGTATTACCGGCGGTATAGGGAAAGCTGTCGAAAGCCGCATCCACTCCGCGTTCATGAGCCTGTTCGATTATTTGCAAGGCTTGATCGCAGGTCGGCCAGGTTCGGCGTCCCACGAAAATCAAGTGGGAAATCTGCAGCCGGACGCCGGTTTTTTCAGCCAGGCCGATCATTTCTTTCAGCGCCCTCAGGTTATGCGGTTCGCCGAACAAGCTTAAGCCATAGGCCGGGGATATCCTGGAAAAAGCCTTGAGGTGCACGGCCAAGATCGCGTTTCGGGCCTTGATCTTGACCGCCAGCCGTTCCAGTTCTTCCATTTGAACAAACAAACCCGGTTCATAACCCAGACCGAAAGACAGCCCGTACGCGCCGGCGTCCAGGGCTTCATCCAATAAGCTTTCCAGCGGTTTAAGACCGCGAGGGCCCGGATATTTATTATCCCGGCCCCAGAGCGAAATACGCATGGAACCATGCCCGGCCAATTGTACCAGGTTGACGGCTACGCCCTCTTGTTCCAAATAACGGAAAAAGTCATCCATGGATGTCCATTCCGGATCAAGGGTGCGGCCCGCGGATAGAAACTTGATGGTTTCAAATACCATTGGCGAATACCTTGACGCCGGCGCGAACGGCGCCGGGGAAAAGCCGCAGTTGCCGCCGACAATAGTGGTCACGCCCTGCTCCAGGGTGCAGGACATCAATTCCGGATGGTCGGCCAAAGGCAGGATGAAGTCATGGTGGGAGTGAATATCGATAAACCCCGGAGCGACCGTCAGGCCGGCGGCGTCTAATATCCGGCCGGCGGTGAGGCTGCCCGCGTCCGATGCCCCGTCAGGCCGGATAGCGACTATCCGACCTTGATTTACAGCCAAATGGCCTTTGAAAGCCGGTTGGCCTTGTCCATCGACAATAGTTCCATTCCTTATCAACAATTCGTATTCCATTGATCACTTTTCCCCGGTCGCCGGCGGTCGTTGCCGCGCCGCTTTTTCTAATTATGGACTCTATCACAAGGAGTCATGTTCTTGCACCTGCCGCAGGTCCTAAATCCACCATCAAATCGCGGATAGGGCGCGTAAATCCTCGGCGAAACGCGAAGTTGGACCGATTTTGGCCCGCAGGCGTATTCATCATACGTCGAGGAGCCACCGGGCGGTGCCCGGAGCCATCAGCGAGTGAACATTGGCACTGGACTGAACAGTTACCATAATTCGGGCGGGCTTTTGGGTGCGGGACCTTCCCGCCGGGAAACGAGCGTTGCAGCCAGGAGTTACGTGCCTCGATACCCGAAAATGCTTAATTAGGAGGTGGATTTAGGTTGAGGCCACTCTTGTTTTCCGGTAAAAGGCTCTTAGCGACTCTAAGTTTTTCGAGGTAAAATCCTACTGTGACTATCCGCACCGGAAACAATCTCCTGGACTTGATCGGCGGCACTCCCTTAGTGGAAGTCAAACGCCTGGCCCCTCACTCCAAAGTCAAGATCATGGCCAAGCTGGAATATTTCAATCCGGGCGGCTCGATCAAGGATAGAGTGGCCCAAGCCATGATTGAAGACGGGGAACGAACCGGCGATCTGACCCCGGGCAAGATCATCATTGAAGCGACCAGCGGCAATACCGGGATCGGTTTGGCTCTGGTCGCCGCGGTCAAGGGTTACCGACTTCTTTTGACCATGTCCGAATCGGCCAGTATGGAACGCCGACAGATACTGACCGCCTTGGGCGCCGATATCCTTCTGACTTCCGGCCGCCTCGGCACGGATGGCGCCATCGAGGAAGCCTATCGCCTGGCCCGGGAAAACCCCGATCTCTATTTTCTGCCCGATCAATTCAACAACCCGGCCAACGTGGAAGCCCATTACCAGGGCACCGGGCTGGAAATATGGGAACAGACCGGAGGCCGGATCGACGTTCTGGTCTCGGCCATGGGCACCACCGGAACCGTCATGGGCTGTTCCCGTCGACTCAAGGAATTCAACCCGGCCGTTAAAGTCATCGGGGTGGAACCGTATCTGGGTCACAAAATCCAAGGCCTCAAAAACCTCAAGGAAGCTTATGTTCCCGGGATATTCGAACGCCGGCGGATCGATGAAATCGTCAACATCGATGACGAAGACGCCTATGAAATGGCCCGCCGCCTGGCCCGGGAAGAAGGTCTCTTCGTGGGCATGAGTTCCGGGGCCGCCATGCATATGGCGGTCGAACAGGCGAAAAAGCTCAAGGAAGGCACGGTGGTGGCCATCCTGCCGGACGGCGGCGAGCGCTACCTATCCACCACTCTGTTCGTTCCCAGGGAAAAGACTTCGGTCAAAATTTATAATGTTCTTCCCAAAGCCAAGGAAGAATTCCTGTCCATCCGTCCCGGTCAGGTCAATATGTATTCCTGCGGACCGGCTCTATATTCCACCAAACAGGTCGCCACCTATCGTCACCTGGTGATGGCGGACCTCCTGAAGCGTTATTTGCGCCATCGGGGATTCAAGGTTCGACAGATACTCAACCTGGTGGACCTGGACGACCGGACCATAAAAGCTTCCCAGGAAGCCCATCAGGATATCAAGGCCCTGACCGAGAAATACTTCCAGGAATTTCTGGCGGATTGCGCGGCGTTAAACATCAACCGGGCCGATGAATACCCCCGCGCCAGCGAGCATATCCCGGAGATGATCTCTCTGGCCCAAAAACTGGTGGAAAAAGGCGCGGCTTACGAAAAACTCCGTTCACTGTATTTCGATATTTCCCGCTTCAAGGAATACGGACGTTTGTCCGGCGTGGATTTGTCCAAGATCCGGGTCGGCAAGACCGTGGACCTGGATGTATATGAAAAAGAAAATCCCAGGGATTTCACCTTGTTTAAACGATCCACCCTGGCCGAGCTAAAACGGGGTTTGTATTTCAACACCGAATGGGGGGCGGTCCGACCCGGCTGGCACATCCAGTGCGCCGCCCTGGCCACCAAGTATCTAGGCCAACAATTCGATATCCATACCGGCGGCCGGGATTTGCACTTCCCTCATTTTGAAAACGTTCAAGCCATAGGTCAGGCCGCCCATGGCCGCTCCATGGCCAGGTACTGGGTCCACAGCGAACTGGTCTTGGTGGACGGCCAAAAGATGTC
>JADFXS010000229.1 GCA_015233515.1 Deltaproteobacteria bacterium
TTTGATTTAAATATTTTTTCGTTTCGTTCTCCGGTTGGGAATCAAGAAGTACTTCTATAAGCACATTCAGGACATATGTAATGAAACTTTCAATGGTATTTTCCTCGAATCTGGCAAAGGCATATCCTGCATCGGTTAATCTTCCTTTATTTCCCAAAAGGCGAATAAGCTCCGCGGTTATTGAAAGAGAACTCGGCATCTGTTTCCATGTCTCCTCGATGCGTTGGAACGCCTCATCATGTTCGCCTATAGCTCGAAGATGAGCAGCATCTCTCAGTGCCGCAATCGCAATATATTCGGGATGGGCGGGAAGAGTTACACGGAAATATGTACGTTGCTCATCAAAATCAAAAAACGGGTCGCCGGACCCATTATCTCGCATGGATCTGTAAAGCTTTGGAATTCCTGTGCCACGGCCCTCTGCCAACCGTAATTCCTTCAGAAATTCTCCAATTCTTCTATTGCGGGCAGGAACGGGTGGAATTGGGGCTTGTTGCATCAGGTGTTCCTGTTTGATGCCTTGAACTGGTCCTGGATAGCTGACTATTTCAATTCGGTCGGGATAAAGAAGAATTTTTGTTGGTTCTGGTGTGGTTTCATAACTTCTATGATATATTGCATTCACTAAGGCCTCGCGGAGAGCTGGTATTGGGTAACTGACCCATCCTTTAACACGAGGCGTATTTATTTGTTTTTCAAAATGAGAGATTGAAAAAGTCTCAAGATACGAAAGAGCATTTTTCAACTGTTCATGGATGCCGCCGCGAAAAAATTTTTCTTCAATTACATTCCCCGAGGCGTCAGCCGCAAAATGCACCACTTCTATCCTAGCTCCTGAAAACCAATTTTCTGGATCTTCAGCAAACATTAATAGCCCGATATTTTTAGGAATATCGTGGTCGTTTACTGGAACGGCGATTTTTAGTTTTCGGTAAAGATTTTTTGTGTCAGCTTCTTGAAGTAATCCACTATTGATGTCTTTTAAAAATTCGCGGACTTTAAATTCACGCAAATCCTCAATATAAGCAGCTTGAGCCCGTCTGTCATCGAAGGGGACTCGTGCCGTCATCTGTAGAAGTTGCGCAAGAACCCCATTTTTCGCGGCATCAACACTTTCTGAACCAAGCCGGACGAAATATTTATTTTCACCTTTCTCTCCATCTGGGGCTTTGTGTGGCCTTGTATCACTTCCTGGAACCCAAATGACGAGAATATGTTTGTTGTCGACAAGTTCTGGAGAAAGTATAGGCTGGTATTCTGGATCTATACGATTGCAATTCCCTCGAATCCACTTTTGAATAGAATCTATCTCTTGTGGGGCCACTCCTTTGGGAGGCATAATCGCGCAACCATTACTTTCTCCTACCCCAATAACAATATAACCACCGTTGAGGTTTTGCAGATCATTGGCGTAAGCGCAAATCGTTTTTAAAACCTGGAATGCGGTCGTTCTATTATCCCAGCTAGCCTTAAATTCAATTCGTGCAGATTCTACACCACGGCAATACAATATATCTTCAATATTTATCGGCAGTATCATGCTCATCCGTTCTGCTCCATGAGAAATTCGCGATACTTCTCAGCGATAACCGATAGGTCATTATCCCCAATCTTTTCATTGCAGGCCAAGGTTCGTTCCACCCAGGCTGACCATCAGGTTGCTTTTGGCCAGCTGTTGGCCACAAGGGCATATTCAAATACGGACAGGGTTTCCGCCCGGCGTTTGGGGTCGATATCGGCTTTAACCAAGGCTTCGTCGAGGTGAGGTTGCGGAAAGACGGCGGATAAGGCATTGCGCAAGGTTTTGCGGCGCTGACCAAAGGCGGCGGCGACCAGGCGTTGGAATAAAACCGGAGATTCCAGTTTGGGTTCCGGATTCGTTTTGAAGGTCAATTTCAAAATCGTCGATCCCACCTTGGGCCTGGGAAAAAAATCCGCCGGGCCCAGATTCATGGCTCTGGATATATCCGCATAATAGCCCAGCATGACACTCAGACGGCCATAGACCTTGGTCCCGGGTCCGGCCATGAGGCGATCGGCCAGTTCCTGCTGAAACATCAGCACCGCGCGGTCGATCAAAGTCCGGTTTTCCACTAGGCTGAACAGGATCGGCGTGGAAATCAGATACGGCAGATTGCCGATGACCAGTAGTTTCCGTTCAGAACCGGCGGCGATCTCCCTATAGTCGATGGTCAAGGCGTCCTGGTCCATGACGACCAGACGATCGGGATAATCCGGGAGCAGGCTTTCCCTGAGATACTGCAGCAAGCCTCGATCTATCTCGTAAGCCAGGACTCCGGCGCCGGTTTCCAGCAGAGGCCGGGTCAGAGCCCCTAAACCGGCGCCGATTTCCACGACCAGATCATTCGGCCCTGGAGCGGCGATGGCGACAATGTTTTCCGCGCGGCTGGAATTTACCAAAAAATTCTGCCCGCGGCTCTTGGTCGCGGCCAAACCCAGTGAGTCCAGTGTCAGGCGAGGATGCAGCAATTGAAATGGTCCTGTATTCTAGCGATGGCGTGTATTCGGATATCGACTTTCAGGAAATCAAGATTGAAAACGAATAACAATCCTTGGGCCGTCCGGGTGTCCGACCATGGGCCGGACACTTGGTGTTCATCCCTCTCCCCGGGAATAAGCGTCCGCCGAAAGGGACAGGCAATGACCGGCCTCCAGGTAATAGGCGCCGAGAGCGGCGATCATGGCCCCGTTGTCAGTGCACAGGTCGGGTGGAGGGAGAATGAAAGGGATGTGGCGACGTTCGACGACCCGCCGGGTCGCCTGGCGCAGGGCTCGATTGCAAGCCACTCCTCCAGCCAGAATAAAACCCTTGACCGGGGTTTGGTTTAGCATGGTTCCGATTTTGCTGGTCAGGACTTCCACCACCGCCGCCTGAAAAGATGCGGCCAAATCCGGCAGATCCGCGGCCGGCGGCGGCTGTCCGGCCCATTGGGTCATGGTCAGGTTGACCACCGCGGTTTTAAGACCCGAGAAAGAAAAATCCAGCCCATGTCCCAGCATGGGGCGGGGCAGATCGAAGCGTCGCGGGTCGCCTTGGGCGGCCAGTTCGTCAATGATTCGTCCACCCGGATAACCTAAATCCAGTAGTTTGGCTACTTTATCGAAGGCTTCTCCGGCGGCGTCATCTCTGGTCTGTCCCAGGAGTTCAAATCTGAAAGGGTCATGGATCAAATATAAGTTGGTATGTCCGCCGGAAACCACCATGGCCCCTAAAGGATATTCCCGGGTTTCCGTCACCAGGAATCCGGCGGCGACATGACCGTGCAAATGGTTGACCCCGACCAGAGGCAAGCCGGTGACCATGGCCACGGCTTTGGCCAGATTGAGGCCCACCAGCAAGGCGCCGACCAGGCCCGGTCCCTGGGTCACCGCCAGGCCGTCCAAGTCGCTCAAGCGCATGCCGGCCCGAGACAGAGCTTCTTCCATCACCGGCAGGATGGCTTCCACATGACGACGCGAAGCCAGTTCCGGGACCACACCGCCGTAACGACTGTGGAGGTCGAACTGGGTGCGGACGGCGCTGGATAAAATGCGACCATCAACCACAACGCCGGCCGCGGTCTCATCGCAGGAGGTATCAATACCGAGCACTTTCATCCCGGCGACCATAATTCACAGCCCCTTAGCAGCGAGGCGCATAAATCCTTGCTGCAACGCTCGTTTCCCAATTTTGGCTCCTCGACGTATGCTGAATACGCCTGCGGGCCAAAATCGGTCCAACTTCGCGTTTCGCTAAGGATTTCTGCGCCCAGTCCGCGATTGGGCGGTGGATTGGGGGCGATTTCCTCTCACAGGATTTTGAATGAATCATCGCGGAGCGCTTCTCCCGGCCTTACCTGATTTCCTGCAGGAATTCCTCGGCGATGCGGACTTCTTCCTTGCTGCCGATAATCAAAGGCACCCGCTGGTGGAGTTCCTGGGGAATGATATCCAAAATGCGTCCGTTGCCGGTACTGGCCGCGCCGCCGGCCTGTTCCACGATGTAGGCCAAGGGATTGGCTTCGCAACCCAGACGGAGCTTGCCCGAGGGCTTGCGCGGGTCCCTGGTGTCAGTCGGATACAGGTAGATGCCGCCATAAATAAGATTACGGTGGAAATCCGCGACCAGGGAACCGATGTACCGGGAAGTGTAAGGTTTCGTGTGACCCGCTGTAGGGTCTTTCAAGAAATTGATGTAACGTCGGACGTTTTCGTCCCACCAATAATAGTTGCCTTCGTTAAGCGAGAAGATATTGCCCCGGGGCGGGGTGCGGATGTTTTCGATGGATAACAGGAATTCTCCCACGGACGGGTCCATGGTAAAGCAGTGGGCGCCGTTTCCGGCCGAGTAGACCATCAAGGTTGAAGAGCCATAAATAAAATACCCGGCGGCTACCTGCTTGTATCCGGGCTGAAGGACATCTTCCAGAGTGCCTTCTTCCTGGCCGGCGGTAATCCGGCGATACACGCCGAAAATCGTCCCGATACTCACGTTGACGTCAATGTTGGTGCTACCGTCCAGAGGGTCGAAAATCACCACGTAATTGCCTTTTTGACTGGTCCGGGGCAGTTCGATCAGGTCGGCGTTTTCCTCGGACGAGAGGGCGCAGACTTCCCCACAGGCCGTCAGGCGGCGAATGATCACATCATCGGCAAAGTCATCCAGTTTGCGGACCTGTTCGCCCTGGACATTGCTTCGGCCGGTAAAGCCAAGGATTTCGACCAGGCCGGCTTTGTTGACTTCCCTGGAAATGATTTTCGCGGCGACGATCAATTCATTGATCAGCCGGGTAAAAGCCCCGGTTGCCGCCGGGTTTTCTCTCTGGTTGCGCAGCAGATGTTCGGTTACCGTGACGCCGGTATTCATCGTCCACCTCCATCGGACTGAATCTTATGGTTATCATAGCACGCTCAAGGGTGTACGGCAATTTTACCACTAACATCGCCGATTTCATCCCCATTTTCTAACACTCGCCTATTTTCAGAGTCAACGACGGATATTGCTTTTCATTTTGAATCCAAATATAATCCCCTCGCTTATCAATCACGGAGTTCCATCATGGGCGCGCGGGCGGCCTTTATTTTTTCCGAAAAATACTTTGCTTACAATTACGGCCCCCATCATCCACTGCGAATCGAACGTCTGAAGTTGACCTATGACTTGAT
>JADFXS010000230.1:0-2886 GCA_015233515.1 Deltaproteobacteria bacterium
GTAGGAAGAACCCTTGGCCAGTTTGTTAAACAAAGCATCCGAATATTCCAAGCCGTTCATACCATTGCCGAATATGGGCGAAAAAATCAAAAACAGGGCGAGGACGAAGGATACGGCCAGGGAGGCGCCCATCAAAAAAGGTTTTGTATTTTTGACCAGCATGGCTATTCATCCCCTCTCAATCTGCCGATATTGACAAAAAATTTATAAAAAACCCAAATTCCGAAAACAGCCACCACCACCCAGAAAATAATGTTGCCGACGAATTCTATTCCGCCGGCCGTGGATTTGGAGATGTCAATAACCTCCATCTCCAGGAGTTTTTTAGGCAGAGTCGCGGCGCGATTGATAAAACCGGCAATGATGGATACCGCGTAAAAACCCCGGATGTATATGCCTTTGACCACTTTGGTCGTCAATGCCCCGACCTGGATGCCCACGAGGGAGCCGATGAGCATTACAATGGCTAGAGTGTAAAAGAAATAACCATAAATAGCATAATGGCCGATGGACGCCAAACCGGCGGTAAAAATGATCTGAAGAATATCCGTACCTACGGTGGTCATGGATGACAAGACAAAAATATAGACGAACATGGGGAAGGTAATGAAACCGCCGCCGACGCCCATAATCGCCGCCATCACTCCGACCACCACGCCGCCGGCCGCCACGATCCAGCCGGAAATCTTTTTTCCGCCCGGCACAAAGTCCTCGTCAAACTGAATCATGGGTGGAAGGTTCATGGCTTGGAGTTTGAGGGCCAAGGATGGGGCGCCGCCGGTCGGGCCGCCATGGGCATCACCACCGACTTGAGGTCCCTTGGCGGATTTTATAAAATCAAAAAGCGCATAAAATCCCAGAAATCCCAGAAGAATAGCATAGATAGCACTGATGAACGCTTCACTCAACAAGGGGCTGTAATTATATAAACCTTTATTGAGGGCGCCGCCGATGAAGGTTCCGACGCCGGACCCGGCCAGAAAGCCGATAGCCAGCTTCACGGAAACGTTGCCCAGTTTCTTGTGAACCGCCGTGCCCATGATGGCCTTGGCAAAGATATGGAACAAATCCGTGCCTACGGCGAGAATACCCTTGACTCCGGCCGCCATCAACGCCGGAGTGATGATGAAACCACCGCCGGCCCCGATGCACCCGGTAATCAATCCGGCGGCCAAGCCAACGGCGATGGAAACAATGAAGATGCTCGTGGAATAAAATGACGGAGCATAGGCTTCCTTGCCGCCGAGAAAAGAGGCGGCTTCCACGAAAGAGACCGCCAAGATCGGCAAAGCCAGCATGATAATAAGCAATAGCCTTTTCCGGTTGCGAACGATGGACATGGAAACTTCATAGTCCCATTTGGCGTGGGCCATCGACGCAGCCTTAAGAAATTCAAAAACCTGCCGTGGACCGCTCATGAACAGACCTCCTAGCTGATAATCCAGAAATTAGCTCTGAGATTTAAATTATTATAGCTTTCACCCGATGCTGGACATATTAGTCGCAATGCCGGTCGTTCGTCAATCCATAAATCATCACTTGCGAGCATCGAGGCACGTAACTCCAGGCTAACCGCTCGGCCGGTTACGATCCAAGACAAGATCCATATTGGATAATTTTTTTAGGTGAAAAAAGAGGGGGTTGAATGAGATGAATGCCAAACGTCCAGTATCCCTGAATCTTTGTCTCTTTATATATACTACGGCGACATGACGTTGATTGACAGGCAAAGCTCACCCTGTTAGCATCCCGGGCCATTATGAACGGCACCACTAAAACGGGCTTCATTAGCCATCATCAACAGCCGCTGCCGATATTGAAGCGGCTTGAGGAGCAATTTCTGGCTCTGACCGTCGATTTCGATGACAGCCCGACTCGCTGGTGGTTCAAGACCATTGCCCAAGCCGTCCGGGTGACGATCCGCCTGGAGGATCGTCTGAAAACCGGGCCGGAAGCGCCTTTACTCGTGGCCATTATCGGCGCGACCGGAACGGGAAAATCGAAACTGTTCAATTCGTTGATCGGTACCCTGATCAGCCCCTCCGGTTATAAACGACCGACCACCCGCTCACCGCTATTGTATGCCCAGGCCGAATCGGCGCCTTGTTTTGACCGAGTCACCTTTTTCCCGGGATACCGCAAAATTCAAACCCAAACAGCGGACGAGGTCCAGCCGTCCGCCGAGCCGCACATCCTCATGCTCTTGCCTCCGGAATCGAGTTTGGGAAGAATCGCCCTTGTTGACACTCCCGACTTCGATAGCGTATGCAACGAAAACCGTCAAATCGCCACGGATGTCTTTGAACGCTCCGATGCGGTTATTTTTGTAACCGATGCGGTTAAATACGCCGACCAAACCGGTTGGGACTACCTCCATCTAATTAACGCCAGACGGAAAGCCGCCGTGCTGGTGATCAATCGCTTGCGAAATCCCTTGAGCTTGGATGACTTTACCAGGCGTTTAACTGAAGCCGGCCTGGATCGGCCACTCTTGGGCTTGTCCGAACGTCCGGCCTTGAGCGACTCGGACCTACTGGATCCATCGGACCCGACTATCGTCGGCTTAAAAGAACATTTGAATCATTGGCGCGCAACAGCTATCGACCTGCTGATTCAAGAAGCCGCCCATGATTGGCAGGAGCTGAAAAGAATAGTATTCGAACAGCTTATGCCCTTTCTGACCGAAGCCGGGTATGAAAGTCAACGACTTGGCCTGAGTATTCAAGCCATTGACCAACTGGCTCGGGAGAATCTGGCGGCCACCTTGTCCGTACCCATTCCGGCGGAATTGAAAAACAGCCTGCTTGACCAGATTCAATCCCAGTTTAAGAAATGGGACCTGTTGCGCTATCCGCGCCGGATCATGGCCCTACCCTTGAATCTGCT
>JADFXS010000230.1:2955-3578 GCA_015233515.1 Deltaproteobacteria bacterium
CCAGCGATCAAGAAATCGACCACCTGTTTGCCGCCAACCGCGAAGCCTTGGTCACGACCCTGGATACCTATAACCAGAGGATTACCGAAATTTTCACCGCTAATTCGGTCGGTCGGGGCTTGGCTCACCGGGATAATTTCGCTCGGTTGCCCTTCCCCGCCGCCAAAATCCGCGAGCAATACGATCAACTCCGAACCGATTTGGAAGCATGGGTCAAAGACCAGGCGCAAAAATTTCTCCATGGTCTAGGCCTGGGGGAAAAAATCACTTTTTATTTAGCTCAAGCGGTTTCCATGGGTATAGTTATCGGCATACAGGTCCATACCGGGGGATTTTCTTTTTTTGATGGTCTGGTCGATAGCCTGCTGGCTCCGATATTGTCCCAACTCACCGGACAGGCTCTGTCCCGGGAAAAGGTCAAGGCGTTTGAAACCCAGGCTTATCGCCGTCATCTGGACGGTTGCCAACTCTTAATTCAGCAACAGACCCAAGTTTATCTGGATTACCTGCAACGAGCTCAGGAAGGTCTGGCGCCCACCGAACTTGTCGCCCGGACCGCGAACGACGTGAATGGAGCCTTGACGTGGTTGAAATAATGCCTACAGACCGACTGCTTCCGGTAA
>JADFXS010000230.1:3610-5164 GCA_015233515.1 Deltaproteobacteria bacterium
GTTTCCTTCCTGGAAGAGCCCGATCTTTTGATCTTTTCCCGGCCCATGGCTCAAGAATTGGCCGACCGGGCCAAGTCCCTTCTCCGACTGATCGCGGAAGCGGACGATCGCTTGATCATCGGCTTGGTCGGCGGGACCGGGGTTGGCAAATCAACTCTGATCAACGCTTTGGCCGGCCGCGAAATATCGAAGATATCCGAGTTACGCCCGACCACCGATCACTTGGTCCTTTATCGTCACCAAGACAACCCTTGCACTTTGACTTCCAATGAACAAGTCGCCACCCATGACGCTCCCAACCTGAAGCGGATCACCTTGGCCGATTTTCCGGATTTTGACAGTCTCGAGCCCGGACACGGTCGGATTCTGGCGCGTTTGTTTCCCGAATTGGACCTGCTCCTGTGGGTCGTGGACCCGTCCAAGTATGCCGACCTGGCATATTATGAATGGCTGCGACTGGCCCCCCAAGCCAAAGTGAACAGTCTGTTCATCTTTAACAAAATAGATGAGTTATCCCAACGATACGGCCCAAGAACTCCGGAAATCGTTGCCGAACTTACAACGGATCTGGCCGCTAAACTTCGAGATCATGCCGACCGGCCCGAACCTCGGATTTTATTCTTCTCCGCCCTTGAAGCGACCCGAAGCCTTGAGGGATTGCGGCAACCGGGCTTTCAAGCCCTAATGGATGAACTCCGCGCCCTGTCGGAAATTAAAAGACGCCGGTCGGCCAAGGAACAGAACGTGGCGGCGCTGGCTGAAAAGCTTATTTCCGATATTGAAACAGCGGCTCGAATCGAAGCCGCTCGCGAGATCCTGGGTGCTTTCCACAAGCTGATGGCTCAGGTAAAAAACGAGGTGTTGCAGGGCCTGGATTTGGCCAAAAACAGCTTGCTGACTACTTATGGCCGAACCTGGCGCCAAGAACTGGCCGCTCCCGCCAGGGAGAATGCGCCCTGGCCCTTGGATTTCTTTCTCTTCCTCCGGGATGAAGTTCATCGCCTTTTAAGCAAATTACCGGAAAATCCCCTCCCGACTTGGCTTCCTCCCAGCCTTACCACGGTAACCCGTCGCCTGGAAACCTGTTTGGTCGAGGCCGCGGCCTTGTGGAAGCGATCCGACACCACCGGGGGGCAAATGTTAGTCAACCGCTTGGTGGAATCATCCCCACAAGAAGCTCTAACTATCAACGCCGCGGCCCTGGCCGCCAAGGGCCCCGAGGCCGCCGAACAATTGCGTCGGCAAATGAGCTGGCGCCTGCGCCATCACTTTCTTCCCTTATTACTGATTGTTTGGCCATTATTATTCTGGATTCTTTCCTGGCGGGTTTCCGGTAATTCCGCTGTCGGTCCTCAGCCGCCCATGGTTTTCGAGATTCAAGTTCACTTAAGCGACGGCCTATGGTGGCTGCTGGCGGCAATGGGCTTTTACTTGCTGGAGACTGTATACTAGCTTTATGCCCTCCATCGTAAATCCACCGCTATACTGACCGAAAGAGCTGAAAGTTGGGCCACCCACCTGAAACGGGATTTGGTTGATCGTCTATGTGACCGC
>JADFXS010000231.1 GCA_015233515.1 Deltaproteobacteria bacterium
CGTCCTTTTTTATCAGGGCCAGAGGCCTACCGGCCAGATAAATGTATTCCGCTACCAGCTTACCCCCGGCATTGGTCTCCGCAATCAGTCGGCCGGAAAGATCATAGTGGAAAACGGTGAAAGAATCGTCCCCCGAGTGCCGGTCGTCATCGTCGCCGTCAGCCGTTGATTCCTTGATAACCCTTTGGCCCTGGGCATTATAAGTGTACTCCCCCAGAGCATGATGATGCTCCAGAACCTGGCTCAGTCGGTTGGCCTGGTTGTAAACAAAATTCCGCATGCCGTTAGAAATAGTGTTGCCACTGGCATCGTATTTATGAAGACGGTCGGTACTGTCTAACAGCCGGTTTCCCTGGTAGCTATAGTTGTATAACGTTTTGTGGCGCTTTTGAGATAGCCGGTTTCCATTGGCGTCGTAGGTGAACTCCAAATCACCCGGACATCCCTTGGCCGCCGCCAACCGCTTCAGGGGATCGTAGGAATAGGTTTGAGTATGTCCGGGGAGGGCATCTTTTATGGAGGTAATATTTCCCGAGGGATCGGATAACCCGGTCAATCGGCCTTTTCCGTTTGAGGAGCTCGCGGAATCGTAGACCAGGGATACATTTTGGCGATGGTCCGGGTAACTCATTTTGACCGGTCTTCCGGCTTGATCGTAGCTCAAAGCCACGGTCACGCCATTGGCGTTGGTGCCGGCGGCCGGAGTGCCATCGGTATTGTAGACAGTAAGAGTCGCCCCGCTATCCGGGGAGGCGCTCTCGGTCATCCGGCCCATGGGGTCATACCCATAGGAAGTTCCATTGTTTAACGGGTCAATAATTCCGGTGATCTTCCCAGTGGGTGAGTATTCGAGGTTAACCACACCCTGCAGAGGATCGATTACCTTGATCAGTTGGTTGGTGAGACTATACCCGTATTGAGTAATATGTGCCTGAGCATCGGTCCTGGACACCAAATTTCCATTGGCGTCGTAAGAATATGAAACAGAATAACCGGCATTATCTATTTCCCTCGTCTTCCGCCCCAACAAGTCATACTCATAATGGATGGTCCGGCCGCTGGGATAATTGATCGCCGTGACCTGGTCGGTTCCGCCGCCGCAGGAAGCGCACCCCGAGCTGTTATAGGTGAAGGTGACGGCGTTCCCGAGGGCGTCACTCAGGCTGGTCAGCTGCCGTAAATAGTTGTATTGATGGTAGGAAGTGTTACCATTCGCGTCGGTTTTAAACCGGAGGTACCACGCTAACCTCGCAGCAAGCTACGGGGTATGCGCTCGCCTGCATGTTCAAGCCAAGGCCGACTCCTTGCATCCTTTTACTCACGCCGTCATCCCGATAGAGCACATGCAAGGACGCAGCGCCTTCCAGGTAAAGCAAAACATGGGCCACAAAATTAGCAATATTTTAGCTTGTTATTATAATTACAAAATATTCGAATATAGCTTCGAAGCTTCAACGAATCGGTCTAAAAAGTGGATAGTTTTTATACAGTAACATGAAAAAATCATGGATAGTGTAACTATCTACTTGCTCAGGGGTAAGAAAAATTGAGGGCGGTGTGAAAAAGAACAGGAACGCGGAATCGAAGAAAGAAAATTGGAATACATGCCATTATTAATAGCGCCGGATAAAATTTATTTTATCATAATTCGGCTTGAATTATTTTTCTTTCCGCTTAGAAAGTAAACAAATTGTTGAACCAGTATTTTTTTCTTCGGATTTGTTTCTTCGGTGTATATCTGTTTGAGCGCTTGAGAAGCGGTAAAAGCGGCGCGATAAGGTTTCTTTTTGGTCATGCTGTCGAATTTATCCGCTATGCCGACAAGACGCGACAAGGTTGAAATCTGATTTGCGCGAAGTCCCTTAGGATAGCCGGAACCATCCGAATTCTCATGATGTTCAGCGACAAATATCAAGGTCTGTTGAGGGAAAAGCATGGAAGATTTGAGGATGGCCACGCCATAATTGGGGTGCTCCTTAATATCCGTCCATTCACTATTAGTTAAGGGTGCCTGCTTATCAAGAACAGATTGATCTATTTTGGTCAGGCCTATATCATGAAAAAGAGCGCCCATGCCGGCTATTTTCAAATATTCTTCTGACATACCTATATATAATCCAAAGGATGTCACTAAAAGGCAGACATTGGCCGAATGATTGAAGATACTGGTATCTTGGTTAAATAATAGATACATGTCTTGAAAAGTATCAGGGTCTTTAACCATGGTCTTAAAAATACCACTAATTAAATAAGATGCTTTTTTATATTTTTCTTCGATAAATGGTTGGGTTAAAATATCGGTAATGGCTTCAACGGCCTTTCCGTAAAGAACCATCTGTTTTTTGTCTTTTATGGGAGCGTCTTGAAAGCTGGGCAGGTTTTTAAGGTTTTTATAGGATTGGAAATAAGTTCGGTAATCATTTTCAAGAATATAGACGGTGGCTAATTTTCGTGTTTCCAGAATATTTCGAAGTCCAATCGTATATTCAGCGTGAGCTTTAATTATACGCCGGAGATAATGCTTTTTTTCATTTTTATCGTATATCTGGATATAGGTATCAAAAGGAATTTTTCGGCCGGGCACTATTCCTTCAAACTCTACTTCGACCAAACCGACCGGGATCGTATCCGTGGAAACTATCTCTTCATTTAATAAAATTTTTTCCTTCTGAACTGGAGGCGGAGGTGTTTTATTGACTATATTTCTGGCAATTAAATTTTTCATTTTAGTAGTCATAACTACATCGGAATTAGCATATTTTTTTACTACCTGGAGCAGTTGTTCATATTGAATCGGTTTGGTAAGGAATTCGGCCGCGCCAAGTTTCATGGACTTTGCCGCATTATCTTCCGTTCCGTGTCCGGTTAGAATTACCACCGGAATATGCGGTTTGGTCTGTTTTATGATTCCCAGGACTTCCAAACCATCGCGATCGAACATAGTAAGATCAGTAATAATCAGATCAAAATCCGTAAAAAGCAAGTAATCTTCCAACTTAAGAGGATCATTAAGTTCGCGGACTTCATAGTTATGCGGGCTGAGCATCCGGTTGAGGATTCTGGTGACCGCGGGTTCATCATCCACCACAAGAATTTTTTTATTTTCCACCATAGCTTAACCATTGGAAGTCAAAGACGCCAAAGCGTAATTTTTATCTGACTGGAATAATACTACCTGAACTTTATTATACGCTAATATTATCAAGGATAACCCTATGATTTGTCAAGGGTATGTTTATAGGCACTTTTATGCGGAGCATGAAACCTTTTCGAAATTATACTTCCGCGCTAATACTACCTTGTTGTTTCATAAGATATAGGAACTTTTTTTTACACGATACATTACCCAAGCTTCCCCTATGGAAAATTACATCTTTTTGATGAGCCTCTGTCATCTCCTTTGGAGCGCCCGGCGGTCATGGTACTAGAAGAAGAGCTCCTCAGACCTTTCGTTCTTTTTTATCAGGGCCGGAGGAGCGTCGGCCGGATACATTGACATGAAAAAATCATAATTGGCCGGACTTTTTGCTACCTCATAGGCATTAAAATATTGATCCGCCGAGCAAAGGAACAGGGAACCCGAGGTCAAAGAAAGGAGGCTGGAAGAAGGAGAGAAGGGTCAAATAGAACGATCAATGTAAAGCCGCCGTCGAAACATCGCCTGCAGCCATAAAGTTTCAACGGCGGCCGCAAAAATGGCTAAAGGTCGGTTTTGACCTTATCGCCTGAAATTTGCTTATTCCATCACGCCGATGGCTTTTTCCACTTCCGCGATCAGTTCACCGCTTCTGATCAGAGCCGTGACCGCCTCGATGTCCTTGGAAATCACCCGGTCCTGATCCAGGAACGGCACATGTTCCCGGATGACCCGGCAGGCGGCCCGAGTTCCTTCACCAGGCGTGAAAGGCCGGTCGATGCGAAACAAATCCATGGCCTGGGCGCCGCAAAGTAATTCCACCGCCAGGACGTGTTCGGTATTATCCAGTATCTCCCGGCATTTTCTGGCGGATATAGTGCCCATGCTCACATGGTCTTCCTTATTGGCCGACGTGGGAATGGAATCGACGCACGCCGGATGGGCCAGGACCTTGTTTTCGGAAACCAGGGCCGCGGCCGTGTACTGGGCGATCATATAGCCGGAGTTAAGACCGTTGCTGTTGACCAGGAAGGGCGTCAAATCGCTTAGCTGCGGGTTGACCAGACGTTCCACCCGCCGTTCCGAAACGCTGCCTAGCTCCGCCAGGGCCATGCCCAGGTAATCCATGACCAAAGCTATCGGTTGACCGTGAAAATTGCCGCCCAGAAGGAAGCTTTCCGTATCCGGGAAGATCAGAGGGTTGGTAGTACAGGAATTGATCTCGATTTCCACCACTTCCTTGACATGGGCGATGGCGTTGCGCGAGGCGCCGTGGACCTGGGGCGAACAGCGGAGCGTATAAGCGTCCTGGACTCGGGAACAGCCCCGGTGGGACAGAATGATCTCGCTGTTGTGAGTCATACGGCGCATATTGGCCGCGGCGGCGATTTGACCCGGGTGCGGCCGGATTTGATGTATCCTGGGGTCGAACTCGGAGTCGCTGCCCATGAGCACTTCCAGGCTCAGAGCGCAGGCGATATCGGCGGCCTTGGCCAAACGCTCGGCGTCCTCCAGGACCAGACACGCGATGGCGGTCATGACCTGAGTGCCGTTGACCAGGGCCAAACCTTCTCCAGCTTCCAATTCCAGAGGCGGCAGACCTATAGCGGATAGAGCCCGGTCTCCCGGAATCCTTCGGCCTTGGTAAAAGGCCTCGCCCATGCCCAAGAGCACCAGGGCCAGGTGGGAAGTGGGCGCCAGATCGCCGCTGGCCCCCACCGATCCTTTTTCCGGAACAACCGGGCTTACACCGGCGTTGAGAAAAGCCAAAAGATAATGCAAGGGTTCGGGGCGAATACCGGCGTAACCCAAAGCCAGATCGTGGACTCGTATGGCCATGACGGCCCGGACCACGTCTTCCGGCAAGGGACGTCCCACGCCGGACGAATGGCTCATGATGATGTTTTTTTGGAGCTGCTTGGTGTCTCGAGGTGAAATGGCCGTCTGGCACAAGGCTCCGAAGCCGGTGGTCACGCCGTAGATGATCTTGTTTTCCGCCACCCACCTGTCCACCAGTTCGCGGCCCC
>JADFXS010000017.1:0-7713 GCA_015233515.1 Deltaproteobacteria bacterium
GTCGAGGAGCCAAAATCGGGAAACGAGCGTTGCAGCCAGGAGTTACGTGCCTCGGCGCCCGCAAGTGGTGAATTATGGTATCACTGGTTGGCTTGACATCAGGCCAAACCTTGGGTTAGTTTGCCGCGCAAGTCAGGTAGGCCATACTTGTATTTGGAGGTTTTTCAATGAATACCAAGTTTATCATAGTTACTGGAGGGGTTCTGTCATCGTTAGGCAAGGGACTGGCCGCGGCATCCATCGGCGCCCTTTTGGAAAGCCGAGGATTGACGGTCACCTTCCAGAAACTTGACCCCTATATCAATGTCGATCCGGGAACCATGAATCCCTTTCAGCATGGAGAAGTTTTTATCACGGACGATGGAGCCGAGACCGACTTGGACTTGGGCCATTACGAACGTTACACCAACGCCAAGCTAGGCCAGAAAAACAACTTCACATCAGGGCGGATATACTATTCAGTCATTACCAAGGAAAGGCGAGGTGACTATTTAGGGGGGACGGTGCAGGTTATTCCCCATGTGACTGATGAAATCAAACGCAATATCCTGTCCCTGGTCGGCGACGCCGATGTCGCCATCATTGAAGTCGGTGGAACTGTCGGCGACATCGAAAGTTTACCGTTTCTGGAAGCCATCAGGCAGCTACGCCTGGATCTGGGCAAACAAAACGTCCTTTTCATCCATGTGACTCTCGTCCCATTCATGAAAGTGTCCGGCGAGGTTAAAACCAAGCCGACGCAGCATTCCGTGGCCACTTTGCGCGGTATCGGCATTCAACCCGACATTCTTCTCTGCCGGACGGAAAAACCTTTGGATGAAAGCGTCAAGAAAAAAATTTCCCTTTTCTGCAATGTGGAAGCCGAGGCAGTCATCACCGCCATCGACGTTGAATCCATTTATGAAGTGCCGCTTAATTTTAATGAAGAAAAACTTGATGAAATCATAGTAAAAAATCTTGGGATCTGGACTCGGGCGCCCAGATTGCAAGTCTGGCAGGACCTGTTTCAGCGCATCAAGCATCCCAAAGGTGAGGTCAATATCGGTATTGCCGGAAAATACGTCAATTTACACGAATCTTATAAAAGTTTGACCGAAGCCTTGTTCCACGGCGGGATCGGCAATAACTTGAAAGTCAATCTATCTTATGTGGATGCCGAAGTCTTGGAAAAGGAGCCGCTGGAAAAGCATTTAAGCGGTCTGGACGGAATCCTGGTGCCCGGCGGTTTTGGTTCGCGGGGAGCGGAAGGCAAAATGCTCGCCGCGGGTTTTGCTCGCCGACATAAGGTTCCCTTCTTCGGCATCTGTTTGGGCATGCAAATAGCCGTAGTGGAATTCGCCCGTAACCAATGCGGACTGGATGCGGCCAACAGCACCGAGAACGACCAATGTACTCCTCATCCGGTTATCTATATCATGAAAGAATGGTTTGATTACCGGACTCAAAGGATAGAACGCCGGGACGAGCTCTGCGACAAAGGTGGAACCATGCGTCTGGGATCATATCCTTGCCGTCTGGTCCCCGGGACGAAAGCCGCCGCGGCTTATCAGGTCGAGGAGATTTTTGAACGCCATCGCCACCGCTATGAATTTAATAATGAATTCAAACAACTTTTGATAGACAAAGGCTTGATCTTGTCGGGCTTGTCACCGGACGGAACCTTGATTGAAATGGTGGAACTCCCGGACCACCCCTGGTTTGTGGGGTGTCAATTCCATCCGGAATTTAAATCCAGACCCATGAATCCTCATCCGTTGTATCAAGATTTCATCAAAGCGGCTTGGGAATTCAAACAGCGCCGCCTGTCCTGAGGCCGCCATGATCAAAGGATTTCATATCGATAGTCACCAGGTGGGCGGAGGGGCGCCCTTATTGGTCATGGCTGGTCCGTGCGTTCTGGAAACCATGGAATCCGCCTTGGCCACGGCCCGGTTCGTGGCCGACACCTTGCGCTCCTTGCATCTGGGGTACGTTTTTAAAGCCTCGTACGATAAAGCCAACCGGACCAGCATCAATTCTTATCGCGGCCCAGGTCTTAAAGACGGCTTGGCCATGCTGACCGAAATCAAACGTCGGACCGGAATCCCGGTAATGAGCGATGTCCACGAAGTGGCTCAGGTCGAGGCCGCGGCCGAAGTTTTGGATGTGATCCAAATCCCGGCTTTCTTATGTCGGCAAACCGACCTCGTCGTGGCCGTGGCCAGGACCGGTAAAGTAGTCAATATTAAAAAAGGTCAATTCCTTTCTCCCTGGGACGTGGCTCACATTATCGACAAGGTTTTAGCGGCGGGCAACGATCGGATCATGATCACCGAACGAGGCGCTTCCTTCGGTTACCGCAATCTGGTCGTGGATATGCGCAGCTTGCCGATCATGCGATCGTTTGGATATCCGGTGATCTTTGACGCTACCCATAGCGTCCAACTGCCCGGAGGTGGGCAAGGGGTCAGCTCTGGCGACCGGACGTTTATTCCTCCTTTAGCCAGAGCCGCCGTGGCCGCCGGTGTGGATGGGCTGTTTTTCGAGGTCCACCCTCAACCCGACCTGGCCAGGTGCGATGGTCCTAATTCCCTGCCACTGGAGCAATTCGCCGAACTGATAAGTCACCTCAACCAGATCGATCGTCTGATCAAACCGGCTTTGGAAAAGCAATAAGATCACTTGTGAAGAATTCAGGAGTCAATAGTCGATGAGCGACCTTTTAAACCGGGTATTACCGATTAAACTGGTGATCTTTGATGTGGACGGTGTATTGACCGACGGCCGGATCGTGATGGATGATTGCGGCATGGAGACCAAGTTTTTTCATGTCCGGGACGGTCATGGGTTGAAGTTATTGATGAGAGCCGGCTTGGAGGCCGGATTTTTAACCGGACGCCAGAGCCGTGTAGTGGAACTTCGAGCGGCCGATTTGGGAGTAACTCTTTTATGGCAAGGAATTAAAAATAAAATTGATATTTATCAGAATATCCTGACCGAACACCGACTCGTCGATGCTCAGGTGGCTTATGTCGGTGATGACCTGGTGGATTTGCCGGTTATGCGTCGCGTGGGCTTGGCCTTGGCACCGGCTGATGCCGTAGATGAAGTCAAAGAGGTGGCCCATTATGTGGCTAAACTACCCGGCGGACACGGCGCCGTCAGGGAAATGATCGAGTTCATTCTGAAAAGCCAAGGCCGGTGGGAATCGGTTGTAGCTCGTTATTTTTAAACAATATTTATGCCCGATTGTTTTTCGTTTTCTTCTTTGGCCTCTCGGTCGGCACAATTTTTGCTTTACACCCACACCTACACCGTTTATAATTCGCCCGGTGGATCGTGTGACCAATCACGTGTGATCATTCGCGGCTTTGGCGATTACTATCGCCGACCTGGAAACAGGTCGGTTCATATTTTCGGAGGCAAGATCAAGGCATGGAACGTATCAAGTTCCTTCTAATTACCGCCTGTCTAGCGTTAATCGTCTTAAGCGTGGCCTTATATTTTCGGAATAATAAAACAGAGCGGGGCGTTACCCGACTTTTCGACGCCTTGCCTGAAAACGTCGATATGCAACTGACCGGTATCAGTTTCAAGGAAGTGGACCAGTTCGGAAACGAATGGAGCATGGAAGCCAAAACGCTTAATTATTATAAATCCACCGATCTGATCGTTCTGGACAAGGTCAAAGCGACCTTTAACAGTGCGCAAGGCCCAACGCATGTTGCCAGTGATAAAGGTTACTATGAAAAAACCAACCGCAAAGTCAAATTGGTGGGCCATGTGATGGCGGAAGACTCTCAAGGCCGGCATTTGTCCACCGAGGAAGCCAAATATGATCTGGATAACGGAACCTTTCAGGTACCGGGGACTTTTCTGATCTCAGGTCCCAAGATGGATCTCAAAGGCCTAGGTCTATGGGCTAACACCAAGACCATGCAATACAAAGTCTTGAGCCAGGCCGATGTAGTGCTGAAAACTATCAATAGCCAACTATGATTCCGGGTTAAGGCTTCATGAAAAAAGTTTGGATCAAATTCGCGTCGTCCCGCCAACCGGTTAATTTTTTATTGATAAACCGGTTCGTCATGTTATTTGTCATCGGCTTGGCCATGAATGGCTGGTCGGTCGCCCGGGCCGCGGATTCACCAACTCAGCCTCAAGTGGCCGGCCAAGCGGACGAACAGCCGATCAACATCACCGCCGATCAGCTGGAAGTGGATGATCGCGTGAAATTGGTCACCTTTTCCGGAAACGTCATTGCCCGGCAGAAGGATATGATTTTGACCTGCAAGCTGTTAAAGGTTCACTACCAGCGTTTGGCCTCCAACTCGCCGGATGCCGGGAAAAAAGTCGAGACAAAACCCGCGACGGACTCCGGAACCGGACCAGCCGGGATGTTTGGCGATGAAGGCAACGAAATCGAACGAATAGATTGTGAAGGCCAGGTCAAGATTACTCAGGGAGACCGCCTGGCCATGTCCGAGCAGGCGGTTTATCTGGCCAAGGCCCGGCCCAGGACCATAACTCTGACCGGCGAGCCGCGTCTGTGGCGGAACAAAGACTATTTGACTGGGAAAAAAATAGTTTATTTTCTTGATGAAGATCGCAGTCTAGTGGAAGGAACCGGGCAAGACCGGGTAAACGCCATTTTTTTCCAAAAATCGGATGAGCGCAAAAAACCAGATGACCGGAAAAAAGCCTCTAGTGAACGATAGGGAGCCCGACCTTGAGTGAATCTATCGAGGTGAATTCCCTTCAGCATCAATATCCGCTGCCCGCATCTTCTTCTCAAGTCACGTCCATACCACGTTTAGGAGTGGAGGGATTAGTCAAAAATTTTGGTCATCGTCGAGTGGTCGACCATGTGGACCTGTATGTGGACAAGAGTGAAATTGTCGGCCTTCTCGGCCCAAACGGCGCGGGGAAAACGACCACTTTTTACATGACCGTGGGCTTGATCCCGCCTGATGAAGGCCGCGTCTATCTCAACAGCCGGGATATTACCGCTTTGCCTATGTACATGCGGGCTCGGCAAGGTCTGAGTTACTTACCGCAAGAAGCCAGTATTTTTAGAAAACTGACGGTGGAAGAAAACCTCCTGGCCATTTTGGAAACGATGAGGTTGCCCCGTTTGGAGCAAAAACGTCGCTTGGATGCTTTATTGACTGATCTCGGTGTGACACATCTAGCTAAACATAAAGCTTATTCGTTATCGGGTGGTGAACGACGCCGGGTGGAAATCGCCAGAGCGCTGGTGATTTCGCCGTTATTTATTCTTCTGGATGAACCTTTTGCCGGGATAGACCCTTTAGCTGTTATTGATATTCAGAATATCATTCGACAACTAAAGGACCGTGGAATAGGCGTGATGATTTCCGATCATAATGTACGGGAAACATTGGGTGTGTGTGACCGGGCTTATATTCTGAATGCCGGCGCTGTTTTGGAAGAAGGGTCGCCTCAAAAAATCGCGACCAGCCAGCTAGCCCGAAGAATTTATTTGGGCGACACCTTTACTTTATAAGCATTTTCTGGGACGATTATCTTATGGCCATGGAGTTAAAGCAAACTTTAAAACTAACCCAACAGCTGGTTATGACCCCCCAGTTGCAGCAAGCTATTAAATTACTGCAACTATCCAGGCAGGAACTAGTCGAAGAGATTAACCAGGAACTCGAAGAAAACCCGGTATTGGTGGATCAGACTCAGTCCGGAGACGACTCCGAAGGTGGAGAAACTGAGCAGGAGTCTGAACGAGCACAGCAAGAACGACCGGTCAAAACCGAAGAATTCGCCGAGGTCAAAGTCGAGACCGACTTGAACAGAGATTTCGATTGGGAGAATTATTTAGGCGAATACAGCTCTTCCCCGGCTAACTCACAGATGTATGAATCACAAGACGAAACACCGTCATATGAAAACTTTGTTTCCGCTAAAACTTCACTGGCCGAACATCTCCTTTGGCAATGGCGTATGTCCAACGTGCCTAAAGAAGAACAAAATGTGGGCATCCAAATCATCGGCAACTTGGACCAAGACGGCTACTTGAAATCAAGTCTGGAAGAAATAGCTGTTTTGGAAGGAACGACAACGAAGGTAGTGGAACGGACCCTGGCCAGAGTGCAGGAACTGGATCCGGTGGGGGTGGCGGCCAGGGATTTAAAGGAATGTCTACTGATCCAGTTGCGTTTCCTAAATCTCGGGGAGAGTCTAGCGGCTAAAATCATCGAAAATTGTCTCTCGGACTTGGAGAGCAAAAACTATCCCAATATCGCTCGTCAGCTGAAAGTTCCCAAGGAAGCCGTTTACGAGGCCGAAAAAGTTATCCTGTTTTTGGAACCTCGTCCGGGTCGACAATTTACTACGGAAGAATCTCAATACATCAGCCCGGATGTGTACGTTTACAAAATCGGTCAGGAGTATGTTATTGTCCTGAATGAGGATGGACTGCCTAAACTGAAGATCAGCCAGCATTATCGGGATATGTTAACCGACGGCTTTTCCAATAACCAAGCCAAGGACTACTTGCAGACCAAGCTCCGGGGAGCCATGTGGTTGATCAGGAGCATTCATCAACGCCAAAGAACCATTTATCGCGTTACCGAATCTATTTTTAAATTTCAACGTGCTTTTCTGGAAAAGGGTGTGGAATATTTGAAACCGTTGGTTTTGAGAGATGTGGCCGAAGATGTGGGATTGCATGAATCCACGGTCAGCCGGGTAACTACCAACAAATACGTTCACACTCCGCAGGGCCTGTTTGAACTGAAGTTTTTCTTTGACAGCCCGATCAACCGGTTTCAAGGTGAGTCTCTTGCCTCGGAAAGCGTGAAGAAACGTCTTAAGCAAATTGTCAGCGCTGAGGACCCCCGCCGGCCGCTATCCGATCAAAGGATCGTAGAGATAATGCGCGGTGCCAACATCGACATCGCCCGTCGCACAGTAGCCAAATACAGGGAGATGCTGGGTATAGCACCTTCCAGCAAGAGAAAGAAACATTATTAGTAATAATCAAATCCACCGCTTAGCCGGGAACCGGACGTGGAAATCCGCCCTAGGCTGATAAAATTGACGGGAGCTTCGTGTTGCGCGAAGAACTTGACCGCTATCGCCTTTAATGAAGATGGATTTCCGCGCCCGCGCCACGATTAAATAGTGGTTTTGGGTGAATTAGGGATATTGATTCCCTAGTTAGTCGGCGCGTTTCGTTACGCGTCTAATCATTCCGCTAAGGAGGGCTTAAATGCAACTCTCCGTGACCTTTAGGCACATGGAACCGTCAGATGCACTGAAAGAGTATGCCCGGGATAAAATCTCGCGCATCGAAAAGTTACTGGATTCCGCTCTGGAAGCCAATGTGGTTTTGTCGATTCAGAAATTTCGACATATCGCCGATGTGACCATCTTATCCGATGGATTTAAGATCAATGGGCAGGAACAGACTGAAGATATGTATTCCGCCATTGATATGGTCGTAGATAAACTGGAACGGCAGGTAAAACGGAGCCGGGAAAAGATCAAAAGTCGGAAGGCTAGCAAGCGCGGCGGTAAGGCCAAGGAAGACCATATGGAAGAATTGGCTGCTCTGCCCGGCGACCAGGAAGAAGACTCTGAAGAACGGCCGGCTATTATTCACAGCCGTCATATTTAGATCGGAAGAGAACACGTCTGAACTCAAGTCAGACGTGTGCTCTTCCGATCTAAATAAGCTAATAATGCACAAGGAAGTTT
>JADFXS010000017.1:7723-15485 GCA_015233515.1 Deltaproteobacteria bacterium
CTGTCCGCCGATCCATTCCTGGTCTTTACCAATTCGGTGACCGAAAAGATAAACGTGGTCGTTCGCCGCGAAGACGGCAATTATGAACTTATCGAACCTGTGGCTGAGTAACCTTTAACTGCCTCGAGGACCGTCAATGAGGTTGGTGGAAATTTTACGACAAGATGCCGTTCTGGCTGATATGTCCGCTGGTAACAAGAAGGACGTTTTAGCGGAGCTTTGCGCGGTAGTTTCGGAAACAGAAGGCGTAGCCTGCCCGCCGCTACTTGATGTGCTGTTAGAGCGGGAAAAGCTTGGTAGTACCGGCATTGGGGAAGGCGTGGCCATACCCCATGGTAAAAGCAAACTCATTAACAATATGGTCGTAGTGTGTGGACGTAGCCTTAAAGGCGTGGATTTCGAATCCATTGACGGCCGCTCGACTCACATTTTTTTCCTGTTGTTAGCCCCAGAGAGTTCGGCCGGCATCCATCTTAAGGCTTTGGCACGCATTTCACGTCTGCTCAAGGATTCATCCTTTCGGCATGAATTTTTGTCCGTTGACGGCCCCGAGGCGATTTATGATTTGATAGACAGTCGCGATTCCGATTTTTAGAAACAGGGCTCCGGAGCCCGGACCGAATCAAAAAAGATGGCCGGGCTTCGGCTCTGTTTTTTATAGTGAAAGGTTTTGCCGTCTGGACGGCGACTTCGGAAATTAACGGTAACCGGTAACCCGAGACAGGGCGCAGGCCCCATGGTTGAGCCCTAAAAGTTAATAATCCGCGCTGCTAACCGAATCAGGCGTTTTGCTCCGCTTAAGCCGAACATGCGGTGAGCGAACTCCCCGTGGCCTGCCGTGGAGTTAACGAGCAAAAAAATACTTTTGTTCCGTACATGTCGAAGATTCCCGGCAACTCGCTGCCGGGAACTTCAATGGCCGATATTAAACAATGGTGATCAACATGGGCCATGATTCCTCCTTAGGACGAGTCATCATCATTACCGGTTTGTCCGGCTCAGGAAAGTCCACTGCCCTCAATGCTTTGGAGGACAACGGCTTTTTCTGCATGGATAACTTGCCTGGTATGCTATTGACCAAATTTCTGGCTACACGCCATGAATCCGGACCGGAAACCATCAAACTAGGCGTGGTTATGGACTTACGGGCCAAAGAATTCGTCCATGGATTTCCGGATATTTTCGCCCAGATTCAAGCCCAGAATTATGACCTGCAGGTGGTCTTTTTAGAGGCTTCGGATGATGTTCTGGTCAAACGGTTTTCCCAAACCCGCCGCCGGCACCCTCTGGCCGGTGATGGCAACCTGATGGATGGAATCACCAGGGAGCGCACCTTAATGGAGCCCATCCGGGAGGCGGCCCATGAAGTCATTGATACCACCAATTTTACCGGCCACAAACTGCGGGATATCATTATCCAAAAATATTGTCAGATCGAAGCCGGTAAGGGTATGGCCGTGGAATTGCTATCCTTTGGATTTAAAAACGGACTGCCGTCCGAAGCGGACATAATCATGGATGTCCGCTTCCTGCCGAACCCCTTTTATATCGACGAATTGAGGGAACTTGACGGCCGAAACAACCAGATAGTAGAATATGTCATGGCTAGCGAAGATAGTCTCATATTCCTGACCAAATTCGTTGACCTCTTGGAATTTGTTGTTCCACTTTACCGACGGGAAGGGAAGTCTTATTTGACTATTGCTGTTGGTTGCACCGGGGGACAACATCGTTCCGTGACGGTCGTAAATGAATTGGCCCAACGCTTAACCGGCACTATTGGTCATGTCTCGGTCCGTCACCGGGATATAATCCGGAGGCGCGATAACTAATGATTGGCAGTGTTATTGTGACTCATGGCCGACTCGGGGCCGAGCTATTAAACACCGCGGAATTTATTCTGGGACGTATAGAGCTCATCAAAATCGTTTCCATCGATGGACAAGGTTCGCCGGATGAGATGCACACCCAGATACAAAAGGCCATCAAATCCGTCGACCAAGGCCAAGGAGTTCTTATCCTGACAGATATGTTCGGCGGCACTCCTTCCAATCTAAGTTTGTCCTTCCTGGCCGTCGGAGAGGTGGAAGTCCTGACCGGAGTCAACCTGCCGATGATTATCAAATTGGTGCAATTCCGGGAAAAGATGTCCTTGATGGAACTGGCTCAAGCCATAGGCAGCTATGGTAAAAAAAGCATTAACGTCGCCGGCGAGATACTCAGTCGTCGAGCGAAAACTTAAACAATTACCGAATCTATATGTCTCTGGTCCTCGTTCGAATCGACTGCCGTTTGATCCATGGGCAGATTATTGAAGCCTGGGTGCCGTCTACCCGAGCCGATCTTTTGGTGGTGGCCAATGATCAAGTCGCCGAAGATCATTGGCAACGGACCTTGATGGAAATGTCGGTCCCGACGACTTTGGAAATTGCGGTATTGAAAGTTCAAGAAGCCGCATCTGTTCTGAATAGTGGGCGGTGGGAGGACAAAAGAGTTATTCTTCTGTTCGCCAACTGCCGCGACGCTTGGTTATTCTGTCGGTCCGGCTTGATGTTTGACCATTTGAATCTAGGCAACCTTTATTGTGCTCCGGGCAAAACACAAATAACAAGGAATGTGGCTCTTGATCAAAACGACATGGAGTGTCTGCAAAAACTTCAAGCACAAGGAATAAGAGTGGAGGTCCGTTTGGTGCCGAAGGATCACTCTAAAGACTTAAGCGATATAGTTGATCAAGTCTGTATCAACTAATTTACATCGTTTATGTTAACTTAGCTTCCGCCGATGCTGCTACAAATAAGCGATGTAGTTTTAGTCAGCCTGATAGGTGGATTGCTGGCTTTAGATCGAACTGCAGCCTTCCAAGTAATGATTTCTCGCCCAATTGTCTCCGGCCTCATCACGGGTTTAATTTTAGGTTGTCCGGTAACCGGCGCCATCATGGGCGCCTTGACGGAACTTACCTGGATCAATAGTCTGCCCCTCGGGGGAGATATGCCGCCCAACGAGTCCATGGCGACCATCATCACTACGGCGGCGGTGATATTAACCTGGCCTTACGCCGGAGACGCGACCCGTGAATACTTGGCCTTCGGTTTCCTTTTTGGTCCACCCTGGGCGCGTCTGGCTTTTATTGTTGAAATCCATACCCGCCGTATAAATGGGACTCTGGCTCATCTGGCCGTGATCGCCGCGGATAAAAATCAGCTCCGGCGGGTTTATTATTATAATTTGGCGGGATTGAGTCTGGCGTTCCTGACCTCCGCCGGTTACATATTTATCGGTCTGATTATAACTATTTTCGCGATGACGAATATCCATCCTCTTTTATCGGTCCGGATTTTGAAAGCCCTGGATTATTTGTACTTCGGATTACCCTTGATCGGTGTGGCCGCCGCCCTGAGCTCCCTGAACATCAAATCAAATTGGCAGATGTTTGCCTTGGTTTATGGATTGAGTTTATCCATCTGGGGATTATTAGTCAGTTGGTGATGACTAAGCCTCCAATCAAGGCGCCGGTCGATCATTTGACCGTGGAAGCCATGACGACGACAGATCTGGAATGTATCCTGGCCATAGAACGAGGATCTTTCCCCCATCCCTGGACTAAAGACGGCTTTATGACCGAGCTGAATCGCCGACCGGCTAGATGCTTGGTCCTGCTATATGACCGTGCTGTCTGTGGATATCTGATCTTCTGGTGGTTGCCGCCGGAGATGCACTTGCTCAACATCGCGGTTCACCCATCGCACCGTCAGCAGGGACTGGGGCGGTTCCTCATAAAATATATGCTCGATTATGGGCGGGAAACGGGTATTCACGAAGTATTCCTGGAAGTAAGGCCATCGAACACCGCGGCGCGGCGACTATACGAAAGCCTCGGCTTTTCAGCTATCGGGATCAGGAAAAACTATTATTCCGAAGAGCATGAAGACGCTATAGTCATGACCTGCCGGTTAATCGCCCATCCCGAGGACGTTTGATATTTATAAAGCCCATCGATCCAATTCTCCAATCTGGCGCAAAGCTTCATAAAGCACGATACCGGCGGCGGTGGAAATATTCAAACTACGAACTTGATCACAAATGGGAATCGTTATTACGGCATCAGGGGAAGCCGCCAGTAGTTCCGGCGGCAATCCGGTTGATTCCGGTCCAAAAATCAGGCCATCATCGGCTGAAAAGCGAAAACGATGGACCGGCCGGCCTTGGCGGGCGGAGGTGAACAACAGGCGTCCCGTAATCCAATTAGATAAGAATGATGACCAATCCGGCCATACTTCGACATCGACCGTCGGCCAATAGTCCAGCCCGGCTCTTTTTAAATAGCGGTCCTCCAATGAAAAACCCAACGGACCCACCAAATGCAGACGAGTGCGGGTGGCGGCGCACAAACGGGCGATATTGCCGGTGTTGGGCGGAATTTCCGGCTGGTATAAAATCAGATCCATGACGGATGCAGCCAAAGCATATTACGAGACGTTTTCTCTATATGGATGGCTAAAAAATGTCAACCTTACGGTTCAAAGACCATGAGAAGTTCATTCTGGTTATCATTACGAGTGTAACTAATCTTGTTGGCCACCTTTTTCATGAAATGAACCCCCAGACCACCAATCGGTCGGTCATCCACTCCCAAATCGATGTCCGGGTCAGGCGCGGCTAAAACATCGAATGGTTGGCCTTGGTCGATGATGGTCAAGGTCAACGCCTCGGAAGGAGCCGAGCGGCCGATCAGAGTGATCGAACCGCCTTCGTTCGGATAAGCGTACTTGATGATATTGACCAGGGCTTCTTCTGTTGCCAGCTCAATCATCATGATTCTGTTCGGGTCTAATCCCGCTTGTTCCGCCAGGTGGGTCACCGCCCCCAGAAATGAGGGTAAACGGTCCATTGTTGCGGGGAGAGCAAGCTCCAGACGTTTACTGTCCGTCATCAACCGACACCCAGGGCTTCTTCATCAGACGAGTATACGGTCAGCAAATCATACAGACCGGCCATTTGAAAGACTTCCTTGACCATACCTTGGACCATGGTCAGCATCAGCTTACCTCGTTTGGAAGAGAGTTTTTTGGAAGCGGACAAGATGCAGCGCAAACCGGCGCTGCTGATATATGTGAGTCCGGCCATGTTGACAATGATTTTGAGATGATTCTGTTCTAATATCGTCGTAAGGTTCTTTTCGAGGTCAGGAGCCGTGACGGCATCCAATCGACCGGAAACGGTTACTACCATGGTGCCGCTTTTTTCTATATTCACTATTTCCATTCCGTCCTCCTGCAAAAAATTCTATCTGTTTTTCCGTAACATCATTATGGTGATGTCGTCGAATTGTTCTCCGGCTTGAAATTCATCCAAGAGATCGATTATCCGGTGACAGGACTCTTCCAAATCCAGCGGGCTGAATTGACTGAGAAGAGCGATCAGCCGTTCTTCACCAAAAAATTGTCCGTCGGGAGTGCAAGCCTCGGTTATTCCGTCCGTATAGAAAATCAATGTTTCCCCGGTAAGTAAAGAAAATTCTTTTTCCTTGTAGATCAACCCCGGGGTGAAACCCAGGGCCGTGCCGGGCGGCTTGGGCAAGGGGGTGATAACGCCCTTGGAATCCAGGTGGAAAGGGGGATTATGACCAGCATTGGACATAACCAGTTTTCCGGTAGGGATATGATAATAAGCCAGGAAAGTAGTTACAAACATGGCGGCATCGTTACCCTGGCAAAGCAAGTCGTTGGCTTCCGCCAGAACTTCGGCCGGTGACTTGTCCTGGTTCGCCAGGGAACGGATCAGAGTCCGACTTACCATCATAAACAAGGCCGCCGGCACGCCTTTACCGGAAACATCAGCCACTACCAAGGCCAGCCGCTCTTCATCGATCAAAAAGAAATCATAAAAATCTCCACCAATTTCCCTGGCCGGTTTCATTTTCGCAAAGAGATTGAAATCATCCCGGTCAGGAAAAGGGGGAAAAGTGGATGGCAGAATGCTGGCTTGTATTTGAGCGGCGATGTTAAGTTCGCTGCGTATTTTTTCATTGGCCGCGGTGGTTTCGGTTAATTCCTTGATATACTGCTGCAATCGACTGGACATGTGCGTGAAGGCCGCGGCCAGACGACCGACTTCGTCCCGGCTACGGATTCCGGACAAGTCCACATTCAGGTCGCCTTCAGCTATTTTGCTGGTGGCGGCGACCATGGACCGGATAGGTCCGGTCACGGACCTGGCGATGAATAAAATAACCACTAATAAAAGGCAGATCCCAGCAACGGCCATCAGGACGGTTCGATGGTTGTGGCGGTTTAGTTCGGCGAAAAGTTCCTCTTCAGGTAAAACCACGGCCACGGACCAGCCGGTTGACGGAACCTTGGAAAAAGCTACAACCGCGGGACCGGGGCTCAGGACTGACGAGATTCGTTCATATCCGGCCGTCGGTTGAATCATCTTCCGTCCCAGGTTTTTTGATTGCGGTTGACCGGTGTCCTCGCCGCCGGCCGGCTGAATCATTTTTCGTCCCAAGTCTCTTAGTTGTGGTTGACCGGCCTCCTCCGCCAGGCTGAAAATGGTATCCCGCATGATAAGCCGCTCTTGGGGGTGAACGATGAAACGGCCGGTTTCGGTTATGAGAAAAGCATAACCCTTTTCACCGGTATCGGCGCTGTTTATAAAATCGCTGAGCCATTTCAATGAGATATCCGCGGTGGTTATGCCGAGAAATTGGTTTGATTTGGTAATGGGGTCCTGACTGTAAAACGGCACTCCATAGGTACACATCAATTCTTCGCCGCCGCCTTCATCGAAATAAGGTTCAGTCCAGGCCGGTTTTTGCAATTCTTTGGGTAAAATATACCAATCCATCTGGAAATAGTTATAACTATCCGAACCTAAAAAGGTGGATCTTATTCCGGAACCGTTACGGTAATAATAAACAGAATAATATTTTTGATCCGATTTATAGGCATGAGGTTTGAAAGTTATAGTCATTCCGTATATTTCCGGATTACGTTGCAGGTTTTGGTACAGAAGTTGATGGAGTATCCGGCTGTCCCATTCCTGGGTGTCCAAAACCGTGGCTAAACCTTGAGATATTTTGGTTATGGCCCTAAATCTCTGTTCCAAACTCGCGGCTAATGAAATAGCCAGATTAGACATATGTTTTTTTGATTCTTGATCGATGAGGTCACGAGTAGTCAGGTAAGCTTTGCCCAAAACCAAGACAAAGACCAAGACTGTTCCTCCTAGAATCAAGAGGGTCATCTTGGCGGTAAGGTTGAAATTAAAGTGTTTTTTCACTGGGTATCCACACAAAATTCCGAATAGGTGGGGAAATGATCGATTAAGCCGAAGTCTACCATGGCCTGGCAAACGTTTAAATAGTCTTCCGAGGATAAACGACCGAACCGGCGATAATCTCCGCCTGGAGCAATCAGATCTTCCATTCTGGCCAGCATCCAACGTTGATGGGTCCGATTGGTGTTCACGTTGGCTTCATCGCTATATTTCATGATGATGTCCAATGCTTGTTCCTTATGGGCAAAGGCATGGCGCCAACCTTTCAGCGAAGCTTGGGCAAAACGGCGACAGATATCCGGATTGGCTTGATATGTTTCCCGTAGGGAATAAATTCCATCTTCCGGGAACGCGATTCCATGGTCACGAAAATGGAAGGTGGTCAATTCATCAGCGTTCAATCCGCTGTTCAAGATCGAGTGGTATTCGTTATACCACATAGCGGAAACAGCTTGAATTCCGCCTTTCAGGAACAGGC
>JADFXS010000017.1:15495-25800 GCA_015233515.1 Deltaproteobacteria bacterium
ATAATATTGTGGAACCTCGCTAACGCTCAGATGGTATTTTTTTAAAAAAATCCGGGTTGGTAAAGATAAACCGCCGCTCCATATTCCCACTCGTTTGCCTTCCAGGTCAGACGGCTTGAGAATGCCGCTGGCCTTGGTCGCTACTAGCATTAAAGCCGTATTCTGCATAATCTGACTCAGGTTGACCAAAGGCAGGTCCAGATTCTGGAACTGAATAGCCGCGGACAACCATGTGGAGGCAAAGGTCACTTCATGGTTTTTCAGCAAGTCAGAAGGATCCCGATTCGGACCTCCCGGTAAAATCTGGACATTCAGACCGGCTTCCCGATAAAATCCCTGCTCCTTGGCTACAAAATAGCCGGCGAATTGAGATTGTGGGACCCATTGGGGGATAAAAGAAACACTTGTTAATTCCTCGGCCCGGCACGGGCTGGGACTATGAAGACAAAAAAAGAAAAAAAGCAGAAAAATAACCATCAGGTATTTTTTATGGTTAACAGCCGATTTTTTTCGGAAGGGGTAAAAGGAGTTTAACGATTTGCAGGCCGAAAAAAGCCTGATCTGGGGCATGCACCCGAAGATGGCGGTATTAGGTATAAACAACACTTTATCTATCATGATCGAAGCGATTATAAGCCCGGGTTGCAACGGTCGGATCGGCTTCTGTCAACGGCCGGCCAGGTTCATCATTTGCACTAGGCGGCTCTGGTGCTCATCCTGATACTGTTCCCTGATGGCCAGGATTTGATCCAGGGCCTCAAAAAAGGCATCGACCACCATGGGATCAAAATGAGAGCCGCGTCCATCTTTCATGATACTCAAGGATTTTTCCAAAGGAAACGGTTCCTTGTAGGGACGCTTTGACATAAGGGCATCAAAAACGTCTGCCACGGCCACGATGCGGCCGACAAGGGGTATCTTTTTCCCTGCCAATCCACGAGGGTAGCCGGTCCCATTCCACTTTTCATGGTGGGTCCGGGCAATTACTTCTCCCAGGGTAATATAACCTTCTTCGGATTCTTCCAGTATATTGGCGCCGATTATGGAATGCTGTTTCATGATGACCCATTCGTCCGGCGACAGAGGACCGGGTTTGAGTAATATGTGGTCCGGGATGCCGATTTTACCCACATCATGCATCGGAGCGGCATATAATATGCGTTGGACCGTGGTTTCATTCAAGCCGATTTTGCGGGCAATCAGCGCCGAATAATTACTCATGCGCAAGATATGAGCCCCAGTGTCCTCATCCTTATATTCAGCCGCTCGAGACAGGCGATGAATGGTTTCCAGGGAAGCTCGAACGGATTTGGCCATTACTCGTTGAATTTCCGCGGTTCTCTTGGAGACTTCGGCTTCCAGGACGAGCTGGTAGTTGCGCATGTGGTCGTTATAGGCTTTGACTTTAAGGAGGGACCGGATTCTGGCCCTCAACTCCGTACGGGCCACGGGCTTGGATAGAAAGTCTTCCGCTCCGGCCTCTAGAGCTCTAACCCGATCTTCAACATCTTGCAGGGCGGTGACCATGACGATGGGAATGAGCCGGGTTTCGCTATCTTGACGGAGACGTTCGGCGACCTCAAAGCCGTTCATTTTCGGCATCATGATATCCAGAAGGATAACGTCCGGGGGGGTCTCTTTCACTTTGCTTAAGGCCTGTTCGCCGTCTCGGGCGGTGATCACCTTATAACCCTGGGGTCGTAGCAAGGCATCGATCAACCGAAGGTTCACTTCTTCATCGTCCACGACCAGTATGATCGGGGTTTTTGATTCTGGGGGTGGTTCGGTAGCGGTCAAAGCTTTCCTCATCAAATTGTTTAAACCTGTTAATATGGTGGCCTCGGCCATCCGGGCAGGTCCGGCTGGTATCCGCGAGCTGGGTAACGGCCGACTTACTCAAACAAGGAATTGGTCTAACTCTGGAGAGTACCAAAAAAAGTGACAGGGGGGCAAGGAAAAACCGCTAGCCATATGGAAGTTGTTCTTGAGTTTGTGGTCGATTTCTGCTAGGAAATATTAGGATAGTGACTTTTGACGTGGAAAGTGATATCTCAGCTCTCGAGAACGAGTTAATCTCAGGACAAACAAATGTGGTTAGATCGTATAGTCGGCTTTTTTTCTAATGACCTTGCCATTGACCTCGGGACCGCCAATACCTTGGTGTACTGTAAGGGCAAAGGCGTGGTTTTGAGCGAACCATCGGTTGTCGCCGTCCGCAAGGACGCCAAAGGCGGTACTAAGGTGCTGGCTGTTGGACAAGAGGCTAAGGAAATGCTAGGCCGGACCCCGGGAAATATTGTGGCGATCCGGCCTATGAAAGACGGCGTCATCGCCGACTTTGAGACTACCGAAGCCATGCTCCGGCACTTCATTCGTAAGGTTCATAATCGGCGTGCTCTCGTCCGGCCAAGAATAATCGTCTGCGTGCCATCCGGAATTACCCAGGTTGAAAAACGGGCGGTTCGTGAATCGGCCGAATCAGCTGGGGCGCGCGAAGTTTATCTGATTGAGGAACCCATGGCCGCGGCCATTGGCGCGGGTTTGCCCATTACCGAACCCACGGCCAATATGGTTGTGGATATAGGGGGCGGCACCACTGAAGTGGCCGTGATTTCATTAGCCGGTATTGTCTATTCAAAATCCGTCCGAGTCGGCGGAGACAAAATGGACGACGCCATTCTCCAACATATCCGCCGTAAATACAATCTGGCCATCGGCGAACGCACGGCGGAAATCATTAAAACCACTATCGGCACGGCTTATCCTTCAGATCAGGTGGATACCATTGAAGTCAAAGGTCGAGACCTGGTCAGTGGTATACCTAAAATTGTGACCATTGATTCCGAGGAAGTCAGGAAATCCATACCGGAACAGATTGAAACCATAGTGGAAACTGTTCGAATCGCCCTGGAGCAGACCCCACCGGAATTGGCAGCGGATATTGTCGATCGCGGCATTGTTCTGACCGGTGGCGGAGCCCTGCTCCGTAATTTGGACATTCTGTTGCGTGAAGAGACCGGCCTGCCGATCACTATTACCGATGATCCGTTGATCACCGTGGTGGTGGGCTCGGGAAGAGCTTTGGAAAACCTGGCCATCCTCAAGGAAGTAATGATCCAGTAGGCCTCCATTTGAAATATTTGCCGCTAACCGCGGCCCGGCCGAGGTTATAATCCTATGTCCGGGCGGCTCCGTTTAATTATCCTGGTGTCGCTCATTATTCTGGTGTTGGTGACCATTTCGGTTCATTCCGACCCCAGACGTCCACCATCACTTGTGCAAAAGGCTTTGCTCGAAGTGGTAGCTACAACACAACGTTGGCTGACTTCTTCCGCCGACGGCTTAGAGCACCTGTGGCTTCGTTATTTGTATCTGGTGGGCTTGCGACAAGAAAACCAAGAACTTCGTCGGGCCTTGGATCGATCTAAAGCGCAGATCGTGACCCTCAAAGAAAATGGTCTGGCCTATCAACGTTTAACCAAACTGCTAAAATTCTCCAAGGAAGGACCCCATCCTTCCCTCGGCGCCCGAGTGATCGGTTGGGGACCACGCCCGTGGTTTAAAACGGCGACTATAGATCGAGGCAGTATCGATGGGGTGGCCGTGGACATGCCGATAATTAACGAACAAGGCCTGGTCGGGCGAGTCGTGGAAGTTTCCCCGAGATTTGCCAGAATTCTGTTGATCACTGATTTCAATAGCTCGGTGGATGCCATGATCCAACGTAGCCGGGCCCGCGGAATTATGCAGGGGGGCTCGGAAAACATTTGCGGATTGAAATACGTTCACACTAAGGAAGACGTGATTTGGGGAGATACGGTGGTAACTTCCGGGCTGGGCGCGTTATTTCCCCGGGGGATTTTGCTTGGGACGGTCACCCGCGTGAAAAAGGCCGGATATGATATGTTTCAGGATATCGAAATCACCCCGTCCGTCGATTTTGATCATCTGGAAGAGCTATTGGTCATTCTGACCACACCCCCTTCGTTATAGGCTGGAAAACTTCCAATGGCCTTGAATATGGACGATGAACACTTAAGCTTGAGAGATGCGTTGTTATTCGGGCTAATGGGCATAGGTTTACTGGTGTTCCAGACCACTGTGATCGCCTGGGTGGACCCGTGGGGAATCGGACCGGATCTGTGTATGATTCTGGTGATTTATTCCGGCCTTCATCTTCCGATCACCAGTGGTTCGACCCTGGTGGTCGGTTGGGGGCTTCTGAAAGATGCCGCCGGTGGCAGTATTTTGGGGTTTTATGCGGCCATCTTCCTGTTAATTTTTTTGATCGCCAATTTGACTCGGCAAAAACTCGACCCGGCCGCCCCCTGGTACCAGGTTTTATTTATTTTTTTGTTCGTCATGACCGGCGGAACTCTTACCCTGGCCGCCCTCTCTTTTTTCGATCGGCCCTTTGATATTCTGCCGACGTCCATTACCAGCCCGGCGGCCATCTTTCTGGTTTCGGCTATATTCACTTCCCTTGTCGGCCCCCTGGTCT
This sequence comes from Deltaproteobacteria bacterium, assembly GCA_015233515.1. The sequence continues at coordinate 19,997 of JADFXS010000017.1, forward strand.
TTTGGGTGATAAAAAAATTGTTTCCCATGAGTCTAAAGGTTTCGGAAACCGAATCATGAAACTGTCCCATAACCCGTTTTCCGAAGTTACCACGGACCTGCGGTCCAGGCATTCCTATCTGGTTTTCGTAATATCCATCCTTTTTTTACTTCTGTTACTAAGGTTATGGCAATTACAAGTCATTAAAGGCTCTTATTTCAAGGAACAGTCCGAAAGCAATAGAACTCGCATACAAGACATCGCTCCGGGACGTGGTTTGATCAAGGATCGTAACGGTGTGATTTTGGCGGATAATCGGCCATCTTACGAATTAACCATGATCAAGGAAGACATCGGTGACACCAAGGTGCTCGCCACTAAATTATCCCGCCTGATAGGTATGCCCTTCGAGAATGTCATGGCCAGGTTTGAGCTTTTGCGCGGTAAACCGATTTTTGAACCGGTCGTTATTTTCGCCGGGTTGAGCCAGGAAAACTTGGTGGCTTTGGAAACCCACCGCTATGAACTTCCCGGAGTGAATATCCAGGTTAAACCTCAGAGAATCTATCCTCTAGACCGCATGGCCTCCCATGTCATCGGCTATTTGGGTGAAATCACCCAAAGTCAGTTGGAACGAGACGATTTTCGAGAACATCGTATGGGCGATCTCGCCGGTCAATCGGGCGTGGAAAGGGAATGGGATCAGTATTTATACGGAGCCCGTGGCAAGCACCGTATGGAAGTGGACGCCTCCGGCCGATGTCTGCGCATCATCAAGAGGCTGGACCCATCACCCGGATATGATTTAAAATTGACCTTGGACTCCAGATTACAGCGTTTGGCCCAGGAGGCCCTGGGCGATAAAGTCGGCGCCATTGTCGCGTTGGACCCCAACAATGGGGAAATCCTGGCCATGGTTTCCACGCCGACATATAGTCAAAATGATTTTGTCGATGGCATCTCCCAGGAAAAATGGAAGGAGCTTTTGGATAATCCATTACATCCCTTGGAGAATCGCACCATCGGCGGACAGTATCCTCCCGGTTCGACGTTTAAAATCGTCACGGCCACCGCGGCCTTGGAAGAGGGCGTTATTACTCCGGAGACGATATTATCCTGCAACGGGGAATATCCGATGGGCGATACGGTGTTCCATTGTTACCTGGCCGGCGGCCATGGCGCTGTCCATATGCACCGCGCCTTGCGGGAATCTTGCGATGTTTATTTCTATGAACTGGGCCGCCGTTTGGGGATCGAACGCCTGGCTAAATGGGCCCGAGCCTTTGGTCTGGGGCAAAAATCCGGTCTCGGTTTGCCTAATGAACGCCCTGGAGTTGTTCCTGACCGGGAATGGAAAAAAGAAAAATACGGGACGGCTTGGCGACCGGGAGAGACCTTACCGGTGGCCATCGGCCAAGGTTACAACGTGACGACCCCTCTGCAAATGGCTCAGGTGGTTGCCGTGGCCGCCAATGGCGGAACTTTGTATCGGTCCCATATCGTTCAGAGAATAGCCGACGCCGACGGCAGAGTTATCAGGGACTTCACCCCCGAAGTAGTCCACAACCTCAACTTGAAGCCGCAAACGGTGGATGTTATACGTCGAGGGTTGGCGGCTGTGGTCAATGAACCGGGTGGCACCGGTGGATTGGCTAAACTGGATGACGTGGCTGTCGGTGGTAAAACCGGGACAGCTCAGGTCGTAACCATGAAAAAATTTCAGTCTTGGAGCAAAAAGAACCTTCCGGTCAAGTATCGTGACCACGCTTGGTTTGTGGCTTTTGCTCCGGTCCAGAAACCGCAAATTGCCGTGGCGGTTCTTATCGAACACGGCGGCCACGGCGGAAGCGCCGCGGCCCCTATTGCCAAGCAAGTGTTGGACGCTTTTTTTCATACGTCCAAATCTTCCGTGACCTTGCCCAATACTATTCAAGAATACGGTGATACCCCTGATTAACTATATGATGTTCGATCGTCGACTTTTGGAAAATTTTGACTGGATTTTCCTTTTGCTGGTCCTGGCCCTAAATACCCTAGGGATCGTCAACCTGTACAGCGCTTCGCTCGGAGCTGAAACCGGCGGAACCCCGGTTTATCTGAAACAATTTTTTTGGATGCTGGGCGGCTTGCTCATCATGACGATCATTATTTTTTTCGATTATCACTTTCTGAAAAAATTCGTAGCTTATTTTTTATATGGGTTCGGTATTTTTCTCCTGATTCTGGTTCTGTTTATAGGCCGCAAGACCGCTGGGGCCCAGCGGTGGATCGATCTGGGAATAATGGCTTTTCAGCCTTCGGAAATTACTAAGGTCCTGGTTATGATCGCTCTCGCCAAATATTTCTCCGACCGGGAGTTTACTACCACTCTAGGTATGAAACAGCTGCTCGGGCCGGCCCTTATTCTTGGCATTCCATTTTTGTTGATTATGAAACAACCGGATTTAGGGACGGCGCTGCATCTGTCCTTTTCGGGTTTATCTCTGATCTTGTTTTTAGGGGTCAGGACTTACGTGCTGGTTGGGTCGGTTATCGCGGGTGGCGTCGCTTTTCCATTTGGATGGCATATTCTCAAAGACTACCAAAAAAAACGGATTCTGACCTTTTTAGATCCGGAGGGAGACCCATTAGGAGCGGGGTACCATATCATTCAATCTAAAATTGCCGTAGGTTCCGGTCAATTTTGGGGTAAAGGTTTTTTAAAAGGCACTCAAAGCCAACTTCGATTTCTTCCAGAACAACACACGGATTTCGCTTTTTCCGTCTTTTCCGAAGAATGGGGCTTTTTTGGTTCCTTAGTGCTATTGACTTTATTTTTCCTGTTTATCTTCACAGGGTTGATGATCGTCCGACGGTGTCAGGATCGTTTTGGCGCCTTCTTGGCCTTGGGACTGATATCCCTTCTGTTCTGGCAGATTCTGATCAACGTCAGCATGGTCACCGGTTTGATGCCTGTAGTCGGTATTCCTTTACCGTTTATCAGCTATGGCGGCACATCGTTGCTGACCACTTTTATCTGCGTGGGCTTGCTTCTCAACATCAGCATGCGTCGATTTATTTTTCAAGACAGCGCCGGAGTGAAGTTATGAGCGTTTAGTGGTTGAAATATTAATGAATAAATGATCGGTAACACTTGTGATTCAAGCACAGCCGTATTAAAGAATAACTCATGTGTATGCCCGGACCGGTTCCACCAAACCCGCTTTGCCGTCCATGGCCCGAAATCCATTTCGTGTTCAATATTATTTTTTCATGTATGATCCGTATTTTATCATCGAGTAACCGTTTTGTTCATCAAGCAGAGGATATATCGCTTAGACCCGGGTTGGCAAAACCCGAAAAGCGGCCGTCGGCCTAACAATAATCCATAATGGGCATAGGAAGGTAACCTTATGAATTTCCAGCTTAATGAAGATTTGCAGATGTTACAGGACATGACTAGGGACTTTGCGCAAAAGGAAATCGCCCCATTTGCCGACAAGTGGGATGAAGAACATCACTTTCCCATCGACGTAGTCAGAAAAATGGGCGAATTGGGCATGCTGGGCACGGTCATCCCTGAAGAATACGGCGGAAATAACATGGGTTGGCTGGCGGCGGTGATCATCACCGAGGAAATCGCCCGGGCCTCCAGTTCTCTTCGAGTCCAGATCAACATGGAAGCCTTGGGGTGCTCTTCGACCATTTTCAAATACGGATCGGACGAGCTGAAAGAAAAATATATCCCCAAGCTCGTAACCGCGGAGTATATGGGCGGCTTTGCCATTACCGAACCCAACGCCGGTTCGGATGTCATGGCTATGAAATCAACGGCCGAAGACAAGGGTGATCACTGGCTTCTTAACGGATCCAAAACCTGGATATCCAACGCCGCCGTCGCCGATGTGCTTATTTACTATGCCTACACGGACAAATCAGTCCCGGGCAAGGGACTATCGGCTTTTGTGATCGAACCAAAGAATTTTCCGGGGATCAGCGTTACGGAACTGGACAAGCTGGGATCGCGTTCTTCTCCAACCGGCGAAATTTATCTGGATAATGTCAAGGTTCCCAAGGGCAATATTCTGGGCAAACCCGGAGACGGTTCCAAAATTGTTTTCGGATCCCTCAATCAGACCAGGTTATCCGCGGCCGCCGGCGGAGTAGGCCTGGCCCAGGCTTGTCTGGATATAGTAACCAAATACTGTAATGAACGGGAACAATTCGGCCAGCCCATCGGTAAGTTCCAAATGATCCAGGACATGGTCGCCCAGATGTGCATTGAAATCGAGGCCGCGCGTTTGATGGTTTACAAGGCCGCCTGGCAAAAAGACGAGGGCAACTTGAACAACACCTTGGAAGTGGCTCACGCCAAGTATCTGGCTGGTGAAGTCGCCAGCAAATGCTCTAATTATGCCATGCGCATACTGGGCGCATACGGATACTCCGTCGAATATTCCGTAGCCCGCTACTATCGGGATGCCCCCACTTACTTCATGGTTGAAGGTTCGTCCAACGTCTGTAAAATGATCACCGCCATGGATCAGTTGGGCTATAGGAAAGCCAATCGATAATGAGGGCCCGGGGTCGGCGGATTTCAAAGAGACCGTCATTTCAAGCAGATACCCCGTAGCTTACCGCGGAATTAGAGAAAGTTACATTTTCGTTCCTTACATTTCGAAGATTCCCCGTAGTTTGTTGCGGGGAGCTTCAACTTTACCCAGATTTCTCAAGAGGTATAAATTATGTGGCCTTATTGGAAAAGGATGAATCCCCTCGGCAAAGTCCTCAAAGACAACCAGATCAAACGCATGGAAGAAAACCGCCGACAAATCGCGGAAGTGGAAAGCCTGATGACGGCGGAAGTCGACCTGGTTAAAAATGCCGGTTTGCCGGCGGAAACCGTTCGTAAGCGCGGTCAGATGACGGTCTGGGATCGACTGGAATACCTGGTCGACCCTGGAACTTGGCATCCCTTGCATACTATTTACAACCCCAAGGACAACGAAGAAGGAACAACCGGGGTCGTTGACGGCCTGGCCAAGATCAGCGGCCGATGGGTGGTGGTGGTCGGCTTTGATAACAAAGTCATGGCCGGCGCCTGGATACCCGGGCAGGCGGAAAACATTTTGAGGGTCACGGATATGGCCAAACGCCTGAACTTGCCTTTAGTTTGGCTGGTTAATTGTTCCGGCGTCAAACTGACCATGCAGGAAGAAGTTTATCCTGATCGTCGAGGTAACGGCACCCCCTTCTTCCGCCATGCCGAACTGGAAAAAATGGGTATCCCTGTTCTGGCCGGAATTTACGGTACTAACCCGGCAGGGGGAGGCTATCAGGGCATCAGCCCGACGCTGCTGATTGCTCACAAGGATTGCAACATTGCCGTGGGCGGCGGCGGGATCGTCGGCGGGATGAGTCCCAAGGGCTCATTTGACCTGGAAGGCGCGGAACAGCTCATTGCCGCGACTAGGCATTTTAAGGAAGTCCCTCCGGGAAGCGTGAATATCCATCACGACCAGACCGGTTTTTTCCGGGAAGTTCATGATTCGGAGACCGGAGTTTTGGATGCTCTGAAAAAGTGGGTGAAGGACCTTCCGGCTTATAACCTTGATTTTTTCCGAGTGGACGAACCAAAGGCGCCTCTTTATCCTATCGAGGACCTCTATTCCATTGTCACGTTTAATCAGAAAATGGTTTACGATTTCGATAACGTCCTGGCCAGGTTGATCGACGGCAGTGAGCATCTCGAATTCCGGCCGGATTTTGGTCCGGAAGTCTATTGCGGTCTGGCCAAAATCAATGGTCTGCCCGTAGGTATCCTGGCCAACCGCCAGGGCATTTTA
>JADFXS010000017.1:25860-27551 GCA_015233515.1 Deltaproteobacteria bacterium
TCAGGGATTGATCAAGCTTAATGAGTTCGTCACGCAGTGCGGCCGTGACCGACTGCCCATGATTTGGTTCCAGGATACTTCCGGCATTGATGTCGGCGATATCGCCGAAAAGGCCGAACTGCTTGCCTTGGGCCAATCCCTGATCTATTCCATTGAACAAACCGATGTGCCGTTGATGCTGGTAGTCCTGCGCAAGGGAACGGCCGCGGCCCACTACATCATGGGCGGGCCTAACGCCAATAATCAAAACGTTTTCACCTTGGGAACTCCGACCACGGAAATATATGTCATGCATGGAGAAACGGCAGCCGCGGCTTCCTTTTCCCGCCGGCTGGTCAAGGAGCAAGACTCCGGTCGGCCTTTAGAACCAATCATCGACAAGATGAATGAACTGGCCAAACTTTACTATGACCGCTCCCGACCGGTATACTGCGCCAAGCGCGGCTTTGTGGACGAAGTTGCGCCTTTCCGGGACTTGCGTCGCTATATGGAGGCTTTTACCGAAGCCAGTTATCAGAACCCCCGGAGTTTTTGTCCGCACCATCATCAGATGTTGCCTCGTTTGATCCGGAGTTAAAACTTCCATAAGTCACCGGCCATAATTCCGCCGGTGACTCACAAAACATATCGAAGATTCTTCACCGCCCGCTGCGGGAAGCTTCAATTTTGACTAAGGAGATATTTATTCCATGATCGACTTACGTAGCGATACCATCACCAAACCGACTCCGGCCATGCGCGAATTCATGATGAAAGCCGAAGTAGGTGATGATGTGATGGAGGAAGATCCGTCAATCAATGCCTTACAAGAAAAAGCCGCTGGCTTGTTGGGCCGGGAAGCTGCCTTGTTCGTACCTTCCGGCACCATGGCCAATACTCTGGCGATCAAGGTATTGACTCATCCGGGTGATGAAATAATACTTGCGGACGGCTCACATCCATTTATGTTTGAAGGCGCGGCTCCATCGATTATTTGCGCGGTCCAGACGCGCGTTTTGCCAGCTCCACGAGGTCTTTTAGAACCGGATCAGATTTTGCCCGCCATCCGGCCCCATGATATACACCATCCCCCTACCAGCTTGATTACATTGGAAAATACGCATAATCGCGGAGGCGGAACCGTATATCCTTTAGCCACGGTGGCCGCCATTCGTGAAGTGGCCGACCGGCATTCATTATCCGTCCATATGGACGGGGCCAGACTTTTAAATGCCTGCGCCGCCACCGGACATAAACCGGCTGAATATGCCCGTTATGCCCACACGGTTTGTTTCTGTTTGTCCAAAGGCCTTGGAGCTCCAGTCGGATCCTTGCTGGTTGGGGACCGGGCAACTATCTCCCAGGCGCGGCGCTGGCGGAAAATGCTCGGCGGCGGCATGCGCCAAGCCGGCTTTTTAGCCGCCGCCGGGATATACGCCCTGGATCATCATGTGGAACGCTTATCCGAGGATCATAACTTGGCTAAAACTTTAGCCAGGGGCCTGGCGCGGATGGATGGATTGGAACTCGATCCCGAGGCCGTGGAAACCAACATAGTCATTTTTTCCATCAACCGTCAGGAATTGACCGCGGCGACCTTGGCTGACCGCCTCAAGAACCACGGAATTTTGGTGCAAGTCATCGGACATCGGCAGATTCGGGCCGTCACCCATTTGGATGTCGATCGAGACGACATTGATCTGACCATCAAG
>JADFXS010000232.1 GCA_015233515.1 Deltaproteobacteria bacterium
CCCAACGTCGAAGACACGGCCAGCCTGGAGCCGGACCTGATCACCTCCGCCCCCCGGAGCTTCTTCACCCTAAGAGAAAAGCTCCGCCCTTACGCCCGGCAACATTTTGACTTTACCTTTATCGACAACCCGCCCAACATGGGGACATTCGTCCTGTGCTCCCTGTATGCCTCCGATTTCGTGATCGTCCCCAATACGGCCGGCTCCAAATTCAGTATGGAGGGTTTGATCAAGGCCCTCAAGTTGACCGACAAGATCCGCGAAAACGGCAACCCGGACTTGAAATTCCTAAAGTTGCTGATCAATCAAGTCGACCGCCGCACCGCCTCAAGTAAAGCGACCATCGAATATATCAAACGCCATTTTTCAGAGGAAAAGGTCTTCAACACGACCATCCCGGTCAACGCCACCTTTCAGCGGGCCGAAGAATTCGACCAGACGATTATTAGATACAGTCCCTCTTCCCCCGGCTCCCGGGCCTACCGGGAACTGGCTAAGGAACTCGTGGCCATCTTTGAGCCGGAATCGAAACTGGAATCGGCCGCACCGCCACTCCTTAAAAAGGTCAAAAAGAGCGGGTGACGGGTCCGGGTTGCGGGTTAATCGGAAGAAAAGGAGAAATTATGTCAAATCCCAGACCGTTTAAGCGGAAGGATTTGCTGGATTCGTTCATGAAGAAGGGGCCCCGGAAAGATGCCCCGGATCCATCCGCGGAGCTGGAAGGCCTCGAACACAGTATGCACTTGGCTTCACAACTAATGGACAAGGTTTTATCTCCCCCCAGGGTGTCCGAAGAGAGAGCCGATGCGGTCTCGGATCTAGCCGGAGATTCGCCGGATAATATAACGTTGAACCAGTTGGTTGAGCAGACCAATACCCATCCGGCTGAGCAACCACATGATCAGCCATCTATCCATCCGGCTGAGCAACCGTATACCAAACCTGCTGCCCAACTATCTGAGCATCCGGCTGACAGACTAGCTGCCAGACCTGCTGCCCAACCACCTACCCAACCGCCAGACCAGAATTTTATTTTGAATATTCAGCTCAATAACCCGGAATGGCCGGAATTTTTTGTGACCGATAACCAACTCAAGGTGCTATTCTTTCTTTATGTTCAGAAACGAAAATTCACTAACAAAAATGTCATCAGCCGGGCCACCGGAGTCCCGCTGGGAACGGTCAAAGACGCCGTAATCGCCCTCAAGAAAAAGGGGTTCATCAGCCAGACCAAACAGTCCAAACAGGCCGCCTTTACCGGATTCGTTTATAACTTAAATATGCCCTTGTGTAAGCGGGTTTTCCCCAAAAAAAAGGTGACCACCCCCGGCCCGGAAGCCGCGAAAGTAGTCACCCAAGTTGAAACGTCACCGGAGAGCGCCGGCCCCAATGAACGAGCAACCCGCAACGAGTAACCCGCAACCCCACCCGCCCGGTGCTTAAAGTTTTAGCAGGCCGGGTCGGAGATGGCCGTGATATTCAAATCCGTGGAGGTCTCTTTATCCCAACCGTCCCAGAGGAAGGCCGATTCCCGACCATCTGCGATAAGACGCAGGGCATAACGCGCCTGTTCTTCATAAAGCTCGCAGAATGCTCCCGGTTGATCCATGCCTCCGTTCATTTCGTGGGCCTCCGCCGGGCAAGGCGAGCCGCAGAAATGACGGACAGCACACCGGGCGCAAGGTTCAATATCTTCCACTTTCCGTCCGGTGACCATCTGGAAAGCCGGCGTGTCCAGGGCGTCTTCAATCTTGCCCTCAAACAGGTTCCCACCCTTAAACTGCTCAACGCCGACAAACTCACTGCACGGAAATAAATCACCCGAAGCCGACACCGCAAAGAAACATCGACCCCCGCCGCAGGGCGAGATATCGCACATCAACCGCCTGGCCGTCGGGGCCACGATGCCCACCAGCACATTGGCGAAATTGGCCACCACCAGCCGCCGTCCCGTTTTCCGGAATAGCTCCTCCGTCCGGTCCAGGGCGGCCAGATAATAGGGCACGAGTTGCTCATCTTTGGGCTTGATGTCTCGGGCGCCTTGCCGGGTGCAGCGCACAGGATTCAACATGCACACCGGGACCTGGTGCTCATGGTAAAAATCCACCACGTTGACCAGCGATTCCATGTTCTGCTGCGTTACCGTACAAATAACGTTGTAGTTGGGATAGCCCCGGAGTTGTTCCAAGACCTCGCAGACTTTGGCGTAGACACTTGATCCGCCCCAGGTTTGACGCGTCCGGTCGGCCACCTCGGCTACGCTGCTGTCCAGCGAGAGACCGATCCCGATTCCCCGGGAGGTCAAAAATTCAATGGCCTCGGCATCTAGCAAGGACCCATTGGTCTGAACGCCGAACCGAAAATCGTCCCGGTACTGCTCCATGCCGGCAAATATCGCCTCCCGGGCCAGCATCGGCTCCGCCCCGTGGAAAACGATCTGGGGCTTGACCCCTTCCGGCAACACCGGCTTAAAGAATTCACGCAGGATGCCCAGAGCTTCCAGCAGCCGGGCGGGCGACATGGTCACTCCCTCGCGGCGCATGTCTTCCGGGATATAACAATAAGTGCAATTCAAGTTACACCGGTCCGTCGGGTTAAAATAGACGGCCGTGGGCTTCAACCCGAACCGCAACCGCCGCATCTCTTCCCTGAACTCGGCCCGCTGCCCTTGCACTTGCTTCATAAAGGGACCATCCGGGGCCAATGCATCGCTCAGCCGGTCCTTGCGAATCAAAGACCAGAAGGCGATCTCGGGGTCTACCAGCCCGATATAATCTTCATGCCCGATGTCGATGGGCTGGAGGGACGGGCCGTTTCCGGTGTTAAAAAAGATTCCCCGCGATGCCGCCTGGGATACCTGTTCTCGGACGTTTTTCATAGTCTTTCCTAAATTCTTTTCGTAAGCCCCGGCCATCAGCGGGTGGTCAGCCGACTGCCGGGGACTTATCTTTTTTTGTTGGATATTCCGGTTACAGTCTTATTTCTTGGGTTCACTGTCCATCAGAATGTAATGGGACAGGCCGGCGCCAGTTGACTGGCAGGATTTCCGGTACGCGATGACTTCTGGTTTCACAGATTCAGGTTTCATTTTGCTACCTCCGTGGTTAAGTGGTTATGGATATGAAAGGGCCTATTTGGACTACTGGTTTACAACACGTGAAAATAAAAAACCCCGAGACCTCAAAATAAGGCTCGGGATTCCATGTATGCAAAAGATAAGGAATATTCCGCAGCGAGCCCTACCCACGAGGCCTGATGTGGCAAAATATGTCTGGGCAGGTCTTCTGGCTTCCGGATCGTTCTACTCGCTACCCCTTCCCATTCGAGCGTCGAACAGTGGTTTATGTAGCTTTCGTCCCCGGTTACAGCGGCGGGTCCGCGACGGATTTTCACCGTCTTCCCTATTTTAGCCTTATCGGCTACCCAAAGTGATGCTGGTCCAGCAGTGAAGTTATGCTAATTTAGGGTCGGTGTCAAGAAAAAAGCCTTCCGGCCGGAGCTCAATACTTGGCCCGGTTCGGCTGAGCCGCAAAATCCTTAGTCAGTTTTAGGGCTTCATCTCTCATAAATTGGACTTCCGGGATTTTGCGCTTATCGAGAGGCTTCCGGAACTCGTTGTACTGGAATTCATCCTGGAAGCCGATGGCCGTGGCGTCCTGGATGCTGAAGCCGAAGAAAATTCGCTTGATACTGGCCCAATAGGCGGCGCTGAGGCACATCGGGCACGGCTCGCCCGTGGTATATAAATCGCAGCCTTCAAGGCTAAAGGAGTTCATTTTTTTGCAGGCGGCCCTGATGGCCATGACTTCCCCATGGGCGGTGGGGTCGCGGTTGGCGGTGACCTGGTTATAGGCCTCGCCGACGATCTTGCCGTTCTTGACCACGACGCCGGCGAATGGGCCGCCCGCCCCTGCCTGGCTGCCTTTGGTGGCCAATTCAAGCGCCCGGCTCATGAACTTCTTGGCCTCTTCTTGATTGAACGGGGGAGCGGCCGTCTTCGGCGATTCTTCCGCCCGAGCGGGTGAGGACTCCCAAAGCCCAATCCCGATGGCCCCGGCCAGAGACAGGCCGACAGCTTGCTTCATCCAGAGGCGTCGAGAAGGATCATGTGTAAATTCTTCTTCGTCCGCGTGAAAACGCTGTTCATTTGGCTCACTCATTGAATTCCTCCAGTATGGGTAAGTAATTATTCAGCTTCTGCTCAGTCGGTCCGTGGTGTGGTCAATTGCGGTGAAGTGAGGAACTTGTTGCTATGGCGGGATGCTTGTGCTGAAACGGTTGGTAAGGCGGCTAGAACTATGACCTGGTTATTTTCCTATCATCCGCCCACTTTGTCAAGGAAAAAAAAATAGGGCAACCGGGACGGGCACATGGAATATTTTAAAATAGACAAGTCCGAATAAGCCCCAACGGGGCGCTTTAGGTTAGCCCAGGGCGTCCAGTGATTAGCAGCCGGGAGGGGATTCCAGGAATGATTTTATTTCTAAGGCCACCTTATCTCGATGATGTTCTCTGGCGATATATGCCGCGGCGTTCCGGGCGTAATACTCCCGCAGAGCAGAACTGTCCAGTAACCCGGTAAGTTTTTTCTCCAGCTCATCTTCGGCGTTTGAATTCCGGACCTTAACCACCACATCGTCCGGTAGTTCTGAAAACCAGGCGTCATCGCTGACAATACAGGGTTTCCCCAGCTCTAAGGCCCGGAGTAAAGCCCCGGACGTCTCGCCCATCGAGGGATATCGGAGATTAACGACAATGTCGGAATAATAAATCAAATCGTTGAATTCGGCCAGACCGATATATCCTGTTTTAATAATGGCCTCGCTCAAGAATTCATCCGCGTAATTCCCTTCCCCCGCCATTAAGTACACGATTTTCCGGGCCGACCGCCGGCCGATCCGGTCGACTGCTTGACAAATCAGATGATTAAGCTTGGTCCGGTCGATGTATCCGAACGAACTGATTAATAACGCATCAGCCGGGATCTTGTATTTTCTAAATAAGTCGCCTTTGGCCGCCTGGGGCTGGATGTCGTTAACTAAAGAAACATGATTAATTTGGGCTACCCCGGTGGAGCTGTGGCGGACTCGGGTGACTCTTTCGCAAGTGTGCCGGGAATGGGCCATAATTAGATTAG
>JADFXS010000233.1:0-637 GCA_015233515.1 Deltaproteobacteria bacterium
ATCGATTCTGATAAAAAGCCGAAAAACAGTTCTCGATCCTGGCTGACTTCATAAGAAACAGGCGTTCCGGGAATTGGGGATTCCATCGGTTCACTGGATGATACCGGAGGAATCATGAATTGAGCCAAAGATGGTTCGCCGGAAATCGGTCCGGTTTCCTCAATATTGTCTAAAGAGACAATAGTTTCAAGTTTATCAGTCGCCACGGACTCAAGGCGGTTGATAAAACTACCTACATCGACAGCCGCATTCACGCCGGCATTCAAATTGCGAAAAAGTTCCTGCAACAAGCCGGCTCCTTGACCGATTAGATCTATGGTGAAATTTTTATCCATAATTTCACCCAGGATAATGGCTTCAACGGATTTTTTAAGCGCGGTCAAAAGGGTTATCGCCGGCGAAAATTTCAAGATGGAAAATGATTCGTTAAGTTGTTCTATTTTTTCTAAAATCTCACCCAGAGCGACTAAATCTTCCGGGTCGACCATCACTAATCCTAAGTTGAAGTCGTCTAGAAGTTTATTAATGTCCAGTTCGGTTGGACTCATAATATGTCCTTATCTGGTCAGTCCCATGGAAGAACGCCAGCGATTGATGCGGTCGCGTGCTTGATTTATTGCATGGACTAACACATCTA
>JADFXS010000233.1:697-5057 GCA_015233515.1 Deltaproteobacteria bacterium
CGGTCATGATCAGAACGTTGGTCAAAGGATTAATTTTTTTTACTTCTCTGAGAATATCTATTCCGGACATCCCCGGCATTTTAATATCCGACAAAACTAGAGGAAACAATTCCTGCTTCATCAATTTTATAGCTTCGTGAGGGCTGGTAGTCACCGTTACATCATAACCGTCCATTTCCAAATGGCGGCGCAGCATGTTGAGGATTTCCGCTTCATCATCAACTATTAGGATTTTCATTGCCAAATTTTTCCTCTCGTGACTCGCTTGGAGTTTTCGTCTTGGGGGGTTGGGCGATTGGGAGTTTGACTTTGAAAGCCGTTCCTTGATTTTCCTTGCTGGTAAAGGAAATTTCACCCCCAAAGCTGCAAACCAGGGCATAGAGTTTAGAGAGTCCCAGTCCCGGTCGACCGATCTTTGGGGTGGAGGAGAAAAAAGGAGTAAATATTTTTGACTGGTGTTCCGGCTTTATGCCTACACCGTTATCTTCCACGATCAATATGACTTCATCCCGAGAAATTTTTTCGGTTCTAATAGTCAGCATCGGATTATCACTGTTATTCATCGCGGTTATGCTATTATTCAACAATTCCGTGACTATTTCCTGCAATCCATCCTGAGATGCCTGGATCAAGGGCAGGTCATTGGTCAATAATGTTTCGACACGGATGGAGTTTAGAGCCGAAACTTTGGTCGTCACAATTTCAAGGACGCACTCATTCAGGTTGGCGGCCATCGAAGCATCAGAGTCCAATCTGGTAAAAGTGGCCATGCTGTCGACGATCATCTTGATCCGTTCGGTTCCATGCAAAAGTGCGTCCAGGATTTTGGGTATTTCCAAGATAATGAAATCTATCTTCGGCGGCGGGTTGACACCGGACTTGATGGCTTGAGTACAAAATGGTTCGAGAATACTCCAAAACCTATTCAAGACTTGAAGGTTGCCGCGTATAAACGTATTGGGATTATTTATTTCATGAGCCACGCCCGCGGATACCAAACCCAAATCGCTCATTTTTCGGGCCTGGGCCAAACGCGCCTCTTGTTCTCTAAGCTTTTTGATCATGGCTTGGCGTTCTTCAATATTTTTGACCGCCATGGTCATCTCTTCCAAATTTACCGGTTTTAATATGTAGTTAGCCGCTCCGTATCGTAGAGCTTCCACCGAGGAATTGATATCGCCATAACCGGTGACAATGATAACATCCATGTGGGGTTGTTCCAGCTTGATTTGTTTGAGTAAGGTCAAACCATCCAGCTTAGGCATGCGGATATCGGTTATCAGCAGATCAAAAACGGAATTTCGGCAGAGATCCAGGGCCTCGGCGCCGTCATCAGCCGTGGAAAGAATATAACCTTTGGACTTTAATAAAATTTCCAGTGGAGTTCTCGCCGATCGGGCGTCATCCACCAGCAAAATTCTCATAATGAGTTCTCCAGTGATAAGCCTATGAAATTCCTTTTATTTAATTAAGTAAATTACCCGATTAAAAAATTAAATGCAACCTAAACCTGAAAGAGTTGAACTGGTTGCGACAGAAAAATTTTGAGTCACTCCACATGTCATAGTGTCATCATTAAAACAGAATCGATAAAAAACAATTAACGATATAAATATGTTATAGATACTTCCGGTCGTGTTGGCCGGAACACGGTCCGGATTTACTTAAGGCTCCTTTTCCAAAACAAATTTTTAGTCGATCTGAAAGATTGTTAACATTCCCTCCAAGTTATTTGGGGAAGTTTGCGCGCCGGCAGGCGATAGTACTTGAATTTAGGGTAACCGATCATCATGGCATAAAAATGAGAATGCCGTGCAGGTATCCCCACTATTTCCTTGAGTGATGGGCAGTTATTAAGAGCTGTTTTGAACATTCCCGCCCAGCAAGTGCCTAAACCCATGGAAAGAGCGGCCAGTTCCAGATAGGTAAGATTGATGGTCACATCCACCAACCCATTGATAGACTCTTGGGGAGCGGAGGCCACTAACAGGGCCGGCGCGTTTCTTAGAACCATGTCAACGCCGTCCTTCCAAGCGGCTATGACCATGGGAATATATGGAGCGTCAAGAGAATTCGGATCGGCTTTGAGCTTTTCGCTCATCCAGTTCACGACTAATTCGGACAACCGCCTGACTTGATTTTTTTCCGTAATCGCTATCCATTCCACCGATTGGGCGTTTCTGGCCGTGGGAGCGTAGCTGGCAATGTTGATGAGCTTTTTCAGTCTTTCCCTTTCCACGGGCTGATCTTTGAAAACGCGTATTGAACGGCGTGATCTAAGGAACTGGATGGTCATGTCTTCATCGATCAGCAAATTTTTTTGCAGCGGCGGGCTATCTTCTATCGGGATCTGTTGGTGGCGAAGAGCATCATGAGGGCAAACGGCTACGCAATGGCCGCATTTAAGACAGATTCCCGAAGTACCAGGGACCATTTCCGGGAAACTATTTTTCTCTCGCAAGCGGATAATGCTCATCGGGCATTCCATCACACAGATACCATCCTGCTTGCATCGAGTTTCGTCGATGGTCAATAGTTCCATTCGTTTTCTTTTGTCCTTTCCCAATCCCGGGTTAAAAGTCCCATGAACATGGTTCTTTCTAAAATCAAGAGTTGATAGTAGCTACAAGCCGCGGGGCAATTTCATTTTCCGCCCCGGTTTAAAGGAAGTATACAGTATTTTGGTTTTTATTGCCGCTGCCTCTTAGAGACAAATATTTACGGCAGGTATATGGTTTTTTCAACTGAACATGAAGCCGAAAGCATGCTCCGAAGCTTGTTGCGAGGTTAACCAGCAAAAAACTAAAACGCTTTCTTTCTTGGCATGTCGAAGATTCCCTGCAGCTCGCTGCGGGGGCTTAAATCGATCAGGACCATTTGGGGCATGAGCAACCAATGATCGGAGGGTGAAGACCCATCTCGAGTAAAAATTTTTCTGTCAAGCCGCGTTCGCCATCCGGGGCCAGCCGGCCCCACTCGTTGGTGATATTGGCTTCTAAAAATGCAGAGACCCTTTTCCAAGAAATTCCAGTTGGGCATGATAAATGTCAATTGCCTGGGTCAAGGCTAAGATCACATTTTTTAAAAAGGGTTGGAAGGTGGACTGGTTTCCGGCCGCGGTGGGTGTGATCGCTAGAGGCTTGGCGCCAGTCGATGAAGCTATTTATAAATGAACGCCGATCCAATACAAAGGCAAAGCGTTTGTCTCGCACCACGGCCACGATCACATCCTCGTCGGCTTCCAGTTACTTGGTCTGAAACCATGGAAAAACGTATCCAGGTCGCCCTTATCGACTTGGCGGAAAAGGCTGGATAAGCACCAGCATGCTCTGGTCTCGGAAGATACTGACCATGCCGTTGATGCTCTCCGCAACAAGCCGCGGAGAACCTTCGACATGTAAGGAACAAAATCTTTTATTATTTGCGCGCTAATACCGTAGCAAGCTACGGAAATGCGCTCGTTTGCATATTCAAAGCCATCCACATTTCTTTTTCAGCATAACGCTCTTCCTCAGCAAGCTTTCTCTCCCGAGGTCGCGTCAGGATTAATCAATTGGATTCAAGCGCGAAGAGCCAGTCATCTCTAAAGGTCGAAAAACAGGATTTTGTATCTGGCAGATTCACAAATATCAACCACCAAGGTATATTCGACCAGGGGTTATCATACCTTGATAGTCTCGTGAAAATTATCAAAAATGTTGTTATTGTATTTCACGTTTCACAGATATCCACATTTTTTCCGTTATCTCCCGGTCATCGACTTTTATGGTCAACAACACGCCGTTATCGCCATCAGGCAGCGGTTCGTTGAAGAGTCCGGAGGCTGGGTAAGTTGAAAGTAATTCCAACGGGAATATAAATCGTTTCAAAGTGTTATTGCCTGAGATCGACTCCGGGGGAGCATAGTAATTCCAAAAAACAACCGTCCCGAAAAGCAGTCGGGGAATGACCGCGTTGATGGTTTCCGGAGCGCGGGGCAAATTATTATCCGCGGTAGATGCATCGCAAAACAATAAATGGTCTTTCGTCGCTTCGCCTTGCAGATACCAAGTTTTCTCCCAAACTATATCGAGATTTTTTGCGGATTTGTTTTCTATATTCATCATGAATCCTGCAAGCTGATCTGAACGGCTATAAGCCGGAATGATGGATGTTTTGAAAAACTCATTCTCGGTGAAACTTTTTTCCTGGTTCAAATTGAAACGATACCGCGACCCACAACCAGCGATTGAAAGCAAGCAGATGATTATGAATATAGACAAAGAAAAACTTTTAACAAGATTACGCATTATCCGACCTCCAGAGACTTTATTTGATCGTTCTCTCAAGTAACGATCAAAATCTAACCACTACTAACGTC
>JADFXS010000234.1:0-666 GCA_015233515.1 Deltaproteobacteria bacterium
GTAACCGTCTTCATCCTTATAACCTTCATCACCGGTGAAGTAATACCCCGGGAACGGCCCCATGTAAGAGTCGACATAGCGTTGATCCGCATTCCACAAAGTCGGTAAAGTTCCCGGCGGCAACGGAAGCTTCACTACTACCACACCCGGTTGATTCGGGGGGACTTCTTTGTTTTCCGAGTTGACAATACGCACATCATACCCCGGAACCGGTTTGGTGGGAGAACCGGCCTTGACGGGCAGGTGTTCGATTCCCAGACAATTGGCGGCGATGGCCCATCCCGATTCCGTTTGCCACCAGTGATCGATGACCGGCCGGTCGATCAGGTTGACCGCCCAGTGATAGGTGTCCGGATCGGTGCGCTCCCCGGCCAAAAATAAGTACTTGAATTTGGATATATCATAGTTCTTTAAATAATTACCTTGAGGGTCCTCTCTTTTGATGGCTCGAAAAGCCGTGGGGGCGGTGAACAAGGCCTTGACTCCGTGCTGGGAAATCACCCGCCAGAAAGCCCCCGGGTCCGGAGTGCCGACAGGCTTGCCTTCGTACAGGATAGTCGTACTGCCATAGAGCAACGGAGCGTAAACGATATAGGAATGACCGACTACCCAGCCGACATCCGAAGCCGCCCAATAGACTTCTCCCGGTTCAATGTCATATATATG
>JADFXS010000234.1:691-5014 GCA_015233515.1 Deltaproteobacteria bacterium
CATGGCCGCCGTTGTCCCGGACAATTCCCTTCGGTAAGCCCGTGGTTCCGGAAGTGTATAAAATATAGAGGGGATCGGTGGCTTTGACCGGCACGCATTCCACGGGACGGGCGTTAGCCATCAGACCATCCCAATCCAGGTCCCGGCCGGGAATAAGTTCGGCCACCGCCATGGACCGCTGCAGGATGATGCATTGTTGAGGTTTGTGGGTGGCCAGATCAATAGCCTTATCCAGGAGCGGCTTGTAAGGAATGACCCTTTTTACTTCAATCCCGCATGAAGCGCTGATCATAACCTTGGGTTTGGCGTCGTCGATACGGATGGCCAGTTCCTTGGGAGCAAACCCTCCAAAAACCACGGAATGGATCGCCCCCAGCCTGGCACAGGCCAACATGGCCACTGCCGCCTGAGGCACCATCGGCATGTAGATGACAACGGTATCGCCTTTGACCACTCCGAGGCTGCGTAAAGCCCCGGCGCAGGTGGATACTTGTTTCTGAAGTTCCCGGTAGGTAATTTTTTCGATTACCCCGGTTACCGGGCTGTCATAGATAATGGCAATCTGATCGGCGCGACCGTCGGCGATGTGACGGTCCACGGCATTGTAACAGGTGTTCAGCTCACCGCCCACGAACCACCGATAAAACGGCGGAGTGCTGTCATCCAGGACCTTATCCCACTTTTTGGTCCAGGTAATGGCTTGCGCGGCTTCCCCCCAGAATCCTTCGGCATCTTGAACACTCTTGTTGAAAAATTCTTCGTACTTGCCCATATCTCATTCCTCCCGAGGTATTATTTATAGTTACGATCAAGCCGCTTCAAACCAGCCCGCCTGGTCTTATGTTACCCCACGGCTCCCACCTCTACTATTAGGGCTGCCCCTTATTTAAGCCGGAGAAACCCCTACCATGGATTTAGATCGGAGTTCGGAGTCGGGATATGGGAATATCGGAATCCGAACCGCCTAGACCTCAACTATTTTAAGAAAATTCGTTGTCCCGGACGACTGGAGAGGCAGGCCGGCGGTCATAACCAACCGGTCGCCAGGCTTGGCCAGGGCCTGATCCCGCACCCATTGTCGAGCTTCCACCGCCAGTTCGTCCACGGTCAGGCACGGCTTGATCAACGCCGGAATAACTCCAAAACACATACTTAGTTGTCGGAAAGTTTTGATCCGCGACGTCAGACCGATTATGGCGATGGAAGGCCGCATCCTGGAAGTGAGCCGAGCGGTAAGACCGCTGGTGGTGGCCGCCACCATGGCCATGGCCGGCATATCGTGAGCCAACCAAGCCGCCGCCCGACTGATGGCCGCTCCGGTATGGGGCAAAAGTTCGGAAATCTCTTCATCGAGAAAACGGTCGGCGTTGAGTTGCGGTTCGGTATACCAGGCCACTTTGCTCAAAACATCGACTGCCTCCAGCGGATATTGCCCGATGGTGGTCTCGTCCGAGAGCATGACCGCGTCCGTGCCATCAAATATGGCGTTGGCGACATCCGCGACTTCCGCGCGACTGGGTCGGGGATCGGAGATCATGGAAGCCAGCATCTGAGTGGCCGTGATGACTATCCGGCCGGCCCGTCTGGCCTCCTGAATGATTAATTTCTGGATGACCGGAACTTTTTCCACCGGCATCTCCACCCCTAAGTCGCCTCGAGCCACCATGACGCCGTCGACCGCGGTCAGGATTTGGGGCAAGCGATCCAAAGCTTGCGGTTTTTCAATCTTCGCTATCAACAATGGGGGATGTTCGGACTTCTGGATTATTTCCCGAACCGGAGCCAAGTCCCTTTCATGGCGGACAAAGCTCATGGCGACAAAATCCACGTCCCGGGATAAACCAAATTCCAGGTCACGACGATCCTTATCGGTAAAAGCCGGAATTCGCAGGTCGCTGTTGGGGAGATTTACCCCTTTGTGCGAGGTCAGCTTTCCACCGACGATTACTTGGCAATAGAGCCGCCCGGCCTCTTTTTTCATGACCTTGAGCTCGACCTTGCCGTCGGCGCAAAGAATGCGATGGCCGACTTCCACATCTTCAATCAAGTATTGATAATTGACCGGAATTTCTTCACCGGTCGCTTTTTCTCCGGTCGCCAGGGTTACTTCCTGGCCGATCGTCAGTTGGTGTTCCGGCATTTCTCCTAATCGGATTTTGGGTCCGGACAGGTCCATGAGCACCCCCACGGGCCGCCCGATCTCTTCCGCCGCCCGGCGCAGTTCTAAAATAGCTTGGCCATGCGTCTCGTGGTCGCCATGGGAAAAATTCAAACGGGCCACATCCATGCCCATCCGGATCATCGCCCGGATCATGTCCGGCGAACTGCTGGCCGGGCCTAACGTGCAGACAATTTTTGTCCTGCGGCGACAGTCTTGTAGATTCATTTTTGTTTAACTCCTGATTAGTTGAAAAGTCATGCCAATGCAAGGATATTTTCATTAATCCGTAAAATGATTGCCAAACCGCCCTTTTGGCTCAATTCTTTGTCGGGCTAAATTTTGAAGTCTCCAAAATACGTCGGTATTCACGCAGCTTCCAAACTTCGCCCTCCGCGATCCGGGCCAAAATTCCTGGTTTGGCAATCACCTCCGGTAACTGTTAATAATTCGTGGCGCCCGAAAGGTCGGGCCATGGTGGGGAACGTCAGCGACCAGACGTCGATCAAGCCGAATGGAACACCCGACCGGGAATTTCCAGACAGGTCAGGTGACCGCCGTAGACAGCTCCGGTGTCGATACCGATTTTGTTGGCAAGCACTAAAGGTTTACGCATCGGAGTATGGCCAAAGACGACCATCTTTCCAAAATCGTAATCCGAGTAAATGAACTCTTCGCGAATCCACATCATGTCCCGGTAATCCTGCCGATCCAGAGGAACGGCATCCTTTAAACCGGCGTGGACAAAGATGTATTCATTGGTTTCGTAATATAAAGGCAGGGAATTCAAGAATTCGACATGTTCTTCCGGGATACCGGCTTCAATTCCGCCATAACTTTCAATAGTGGCCTGCCCACCGTTATAATTAAAGGTCTGTTCGTTACGACCTTCCAGAAAATCGAGGAACATTTGTTCATGATTGCCCCGCAGGCAAACGACCTTATCCGACCATTGTCTTAAGCCTATGAGGTGGTCGATCACTCCGGCGCTGTCGGGTCCCCGGTCGACATAATCACCAATAAAAATCAGAGTGTCTTCATCCGGGTCCCATTTGATGCCGGCCAAAAGCATTCTGAGTTTATCCAAAGTTCCATGAATATCGCCTATAGCCAAAATACGTGACAAATCAAACCTCTATTATATCCAGTTAAATGGCGTCCGCCGGCGTTCATCCAAATTGGTCAGGCCGGCGGCCTTGGCTTGCTTTTTTGCTTCCGCGAGTTCGCCACGGGTCAAGGATCGTCCGAGTTCGGGAAATTCGTGGGCGCGACCACAGGGCCGGTATTGCCCCATGACATTAAAATAAGTGGACGGGGAAATTTCCAGGGCCAAAAACCGGGAAATTTCCGCGGCGCCGGCCAGGTCATCCGGCATAACCAAATGCCGGACTAAAAGGCCGCGCTCAGCCACTCCATCTGGATTGATGCGCAAATCGCCGACTTGCCGGTGCATTTCCACCAAAGCCGCCCGGGCCCTGGCGGAATAGTCCGTCACTCCACAGTATTTCCGACCTGCCTCGTCGTCCCAAAACTTAAAATCCGGCATGTAGATAGCAAACACACCTTCCAATAGTTTTATGGTTTCCACGGCTTCATAACCACCACAATTATAAACCAGGGGGACGTTCAAGCCGTTTTCAATAGCTAGGGGCAAAGCTTCGAGTATCTGCGGGACCACGTGAGTCGGAGTGACAAAGTTGATATTGTGGCACCCGCGTTGAGCCAAATCCAGCATTAAGGCGGCCAGGTCTTCCGACGAAGCTTGCCGGCCGTCGCCATCATGGCTGATGTCGTAATTCTGGCAAAAAAGACACAACAAATTACAGTTGGTAAAAAAAATAGTCCCGGAACCGTTCCGTCCGACCAGGGGGTCTTCTTCGCCAAAATGCGGGCCGTAGCTGGAAACCATGGCCAGACGATCCGTCCGGCAGACGCCGGTTTGCCCCATCGATCGATCCACGCCGCATGCTCTTGGACATAGACGACACGACGACAGAATAAGTCGAGCTTCTTGGATTCGTTCGGCCAGCAGGCCGGAGTGGTGAAGTTTTATATAGCCGGGCTGGAACAATGATATACCCCGCGATTGATATGACTAGTATAGGGCATGCCAGGTTTTTTGACAAGAAAGAGGACAGGCAGACGTTGTTTAGAGATGCGGCCGA
>JADFXS010000235.1:0-629 GCA_015233515.1 Deltaproteobacteria bacterium
CCGTGCCTAATTATAAGCGCACCCTGGCCATCTGGGAAAAAAAACTGGGCCCGGATCACCCTTCCGTGGGGACCGTCTTGAGCAACTTGGCCTTGCTTTACCAAACCATGGGGGCTTACCCTCAAGCCGAACCGCTCTATGAACGCTCTTTAGCGATCCGGGAGAAAACCCTGGGTCCGGATCATCCGGATGTGGCCACCAGCTTGAACAACCTGGCCATGCTTTATCAGGTGATGGAAGCTTATGATCGAGCCGAACCGCTATATAAACGCGCCCTGACGATTAATGAAAAAAAATTCGGTCCGGATCATTCGTCCGTGGCCACCATGGAAAACAATCTGGCCTTGCTTTATCAAGCCACGGGCGCTTACGCTCAGGCCGAGCCGTTATATAAACACTCCATATCGATCCGGGAAAAATCCATCGGCCCGGATCACCCGGATGTAGCGACCAGCCTGAACAACCTGGCCTTGCTTTATCAGGCCATGGGCTCTCATGCCCAGGCCGAGCCTTTATATATGCGCGCTCTGGCTGTATTTAGAAAATCCGTCGGCCCGGATCATCCTTCCGTCGCCCAGAGTTTAAATAATTTGGCCGGACTCAAGGCGGCTATGAACGATTTTGCTCAG
>JADFXS010000235.1:639-1153 GCA_015233515.1 Deltaproteobacteria bacterium
AAAAACTGGCTAAACAAGCTCAAGATATAGACGATAAATTGATCGACCAGGTTATCGGGTTTACTTCCGAGGAGCAGCAACTTCAGTTTCTGGCCACCAGGCAGGGCGATCTGGAAGCTTTTCTGGGTTTGACGGCCTGGCATCTGCCGCGGGAGGCCACGGCCAAAAAAAACGCCTTGGACCTGTGGTTGCGGCGCAAGGGAATACTTCTGGAAGCTCAGCGCCGCTTTCAGGAAGCCCTGGTTTATTCGGACGACCCGGAAACAATCAAGGTTTTTCAGGAGCTGGCTCAGGTTCGCGCCAGACTCTCCCAACTGACCTTTGGCGGACCAGGCAAAGACAGCCCGGAGACGTATCGAAAAAAGATAGATGAATTGGAAGAGACCAAGAAGAATCTCGAAGCCCGCCTGAGCGCTTTAAGCCAGACCTATGCGCTTAGAAAAAAGACAGAGCGGGCCGATAGCCAAAAAGTCGCGGCCGTCTTGCCTAAAAACAGCGTGCTCCTTGAATTTGT
>JADFXS010000235.1:1217-5011 GCA_015233515.1 Deltaproteobacteria bacterium
CACTATCTGGCCTTTGTCCTGCCGGCCGGATCGGGTGACAAGATCGGGATGGTGGACCTGGGCGAAGCCAAGGTGATCGAACAAACCGCCGCTGACCTTAAAAAAGCGGTTCAAGACGCCAAGGACCTGTCCGGCGCCCAAACCGGCGCTCTTTCCAAAAAGCTTTACGAGCTGATTTTTGCCAGAATCAAAGGCGAACTCGGCGCGGCCAAGGAAATCTTTATCTCGCCGGACGGTCAACTCAGCCTGATTCCCTTTGAAATACTCCTGAGTCCTGACGGACGTTATCTCATTGA
This sequence comes from Deltaproteobacteria bacterium, assembly GCA_015233515.1. The sequence goes on from JADFXS010000235.1 coordinate 1,514, forward strand.
AGATTATACTTTCAATTATCTGGCTTCGGGCCGCGATGTGCTGGCTTTCGGGCAGATAAAGGAACAGGCCGGCCATTCCTTGCTGGTGGGTGATCCGGACTTTAACCTAAGCGGCGACCAGAATCCAAAACCAAGTGAAACTTCCGATATCTCTCGCGGCCGGTTCCAGGTTGCTCGACGCTCGATGGCCACCCGCGGTTTGAGTTTTGATCCTTTACCCGGCGCCCGCGCCGAGGTCCAGGCGATTCGGCAAGTCCTCAAGGAGACCGATGCGGAAGTATATGTCGGCGCTGAAGCCCTGGAACAGGTCTTGACTCGTAAAATGGCCCCCCGGCTGGTTCACCTGGCCACCCACGGTTTTTTTCTCAACGACCAGGCCATTACCGAGCTGACCTCGGCCCAAGGGCAGGAACTGGATATTTATCGTAACGCCCCGCTGGGGCAAAGACCAATTCCGGGGGCGAAATGGGAAAATCCCTTGCTGCGTTCCGGGCTGGCTCTGGCCGGGGCCAACAGCGCCCTGAAATCCGACGCCCCGGAAAAAACCGATGGCTTGCTTACGGCCGAAAAGGTGCTGGGCCTGCGGCTGCGGGGGACGGACCTGGTGGTTCTTTCCGCATGCGAAACCGGTCTGGGCGAGGTCAAAATCGGGGAAGGGGTGTACGGCTTGCGCCGGGCCTTTATCCAGGCCGGGACCAAGGGCCTGGTCATGAGCATGTGGTCGGTGCCCGACCGGGAAACCAAGGAAATGATGGTGGAGTTATACAAAAATCTATCTTCCGGGAAAATGAACCGGGCTGAAGCCCTCAGGCAGGCGGCGCTGCAACAAAAGAAAGTCGCGCGACAGCGTTACGGCGGCGCTAATCCTCTTTTTTGGGGAGCTTTCGTCTTTTTAGGCGAACCATGAAACATATTATTTTCTATTCTGCCTGGGTCTGGTCCATACATGTCGAAGATTCCTAACGGCTCGCTGCGAGGAGCTTCAACTGCCCGCTCGCTCCGGTATATCAGTTGTCCAGGACATGCCGTACTTTTCCGGCCAGGAGAAGCATCGTAAAAGGCTTCTGGATAAAAGCCACTCCTTCGTCGAGCACACCGTGATGCCCGATCACATTGCTGGCGTATCCCGACATGAAAAGGACTCTCAAATCCGGCCGAATTCGCTTGAGCAGGTCAAGCAATTCTTTCCCATTCATCCCAGGCATTACCACATCAGTCAGGAGCAGATCGATGCTTCCCTGATACTCCTTGACCAGGTCAACACAACGGTCGGGGGTGTCTGTCGCAAGCACGTGATATCCGAGGCTTTCCAGCATCTCGCACGCAAGCGTTCGAACAACTTCATTGTCCTCTGCCACCAGAATCGTCTCGATACCGTGCGCGACAACATCCGGCAAAGATGGGTGAGCTTCGATTGTTGTCTCTCCCTCGACCATACGTGGGAGGAATACCTTGAATACGCTCCCCCGGTTTATTTCGGAATAGACGCATATGGAGCCCCCATGCTGCTTTACGATGCCGTATACGGTCGAAAGCCCGAGGCCGGTGCCTTTGCCCGGTTCCTTGGTGGTAAAAAATGGTTCAAAGATATGTTCCATAATCTTTTCGTCCATGCCGACGCCGGTATCGCTCACCGCCAGCATGACATACGGGCCCGGCGTAATCTCGGGATGCTTTGCCGTATATGATTCATCGAGGTCGATATCCATAATTTCAATCTTCAGCACTCCCCCTTCAGGCATCGCGTCCTGCGCATTGATCGAGAGGTTGAGCAACAGCAGTTCGATCTGCCCCGCATCGGCTTGCACCTCGCTTAACGACGAGGAAATCATGACGTCGATACAAATATTCTCCCGTATCGTCCGACGAAGCACGTTCTCGAACTGGTAAATAATATCACCCAAGCGTACCGTCTTCAGTTCGATTAATTGCTTTCGGCTGAAGGCGAGCAGGCGGCCAGTCAATTCTTTGGCCCGGTCGGCGGACTGTTTCACCTTCTGCAGCCGCTTGTATCGGGGGTCATCCCCGGAAAAACCAGCCATCAGCATCTCGGTGTAACCGAGGATTGGGGTCAGAAGATTGTTGAAGTCATGCGCAACGCCACCTGCCAGCAGACCGACACACTCCATTTTCTGGGATTGTATGAGTTGCTGTTCCAGTTTCTTCTCAATGGTAATGTCACGGGCTATGCCGATGAACCCGGTCAAAATGCCCGTGTCGTTTTGCATGGCGGTTACTGTTAGCGAAACCGTGAGGCGGGAGCCGTCCTTGCGGATGTATGTCCACTCGCGAGTTTCGGTTTCACCATGGCGCGCGGCGGAGACAAGCACCTCGAAGCCGGGGTTGATACCCATTTCCGCTGCGCGGTCGGCGACTTCGTCGGGATCATGGATCATCTCCAGCCCCGCCTTGTCAATGATCTCCTCGGCGCGATAACCGAGCATCAATTCCGCTCCTTCGTTGAATACCTTGATGATGCCGTCCATGTCCGTGCCGATGATGGAATATGCCGTGGCAGCTCGCAGAACCGTTCTGAAGCGCTCGTTCGCCTCGCGAATCGTAATCTCCGCCCGCTTGTGATCGGAGATGTCAAGGATTACCCCGACCAATCCGCCCAGGCTTCCATCCGCATTGGTATAGGTCGCCTTGTTGAAGAGCACATCGTGCAGAAGGCCGTCGGCGTACCTGAAGGATGACTCGTAACTCTGGACTCCACCTTGACGAAACAGGGCCTTATCCATTTCGCGGTATCGGTCGGCCCATTCCTTCGAGGCAACATCATAGACGGATTTACCGATTATTCTACTTTTGTCCATCCCGAGACATACCTCGAAGGCCGTATTGCACCCCTGGTAAACCCCGCGGATATCCTTGTAAAAAATCGGAGTGGGAATGGCATCCATGAGGGTCTGGAGAAAATGGGCATTTTCCCGCAGTGTTTCCTCAGCCCGCCGGCGTTCTCGAATCTCCTGCTGAATGTTTGCAGTGCGCTCGGCAACGAGTTCTTCCAGGCGGGCTTTATGTGTTTTTAACTCCTCTTCCGTCTTTCTGCGCTCGTCGATCTCCTGCTGGAGTTGAATGTTTTGAGCTTCCAGGCGCAATTGCAGGCGCCGCAGGGAGAGATGTGTTTCAATCCGTTTCAAAGCCTCCGACGGCTGAAACGGTTTAGTGATGTAGTCAACGCCTCCGGCCTCAAAACCCTTAACCTTGTCCTCCGTCTCATCCAGAGCGCTGATGAAGATCACCGGAATTGAGCGGCTCTTCTCATCGGCCTTCAGACGACGGCAGACCTCGTAGCCGTCCATCTCCGGCATTTTCACATCTAAGAGGATCAGGTCCGGCGTCTCAGCTTCCACGGATCTCAAGGCCAGGTACCCGCTGGAAGCCGGGCGAACCCGATAGCCGTAACCGGCAACGATCTCCGTCAGTATCTTCAAATTGGCTGGAATATCATCGACAACCATAATTCGAGCCGGCTCTGTTCCTTGTGCGCCGCGA
>JADFXS010000236.1 GCA_015233515.1 Deltaproteobacteria bacterium
TCTGTGGGATCTGATGGGCCGGACCGTAGGCTGGCCGGTTCATCGGTTCTGGGGGGGATTGGCCAGGGAAAAAGTCGATTATTTCGGTTTTGTCCAGGGCGACACCACCGAGGAACTGGCCCGATCGGCGGCCAGGCTGGCGGCGGAAAATTATTCCGTCATATATTTAAAGGTGGGGCGCGGCGAAGGACCGGATCTGGAAAACGTGGCCGCGGTCCGGGCCAATATCGGCCGGCGGCGGCTGCGACTGGATGCCAATGAGGCTTGGGACCCGTCCACGGCCATACGGATGATCCGCAAACTGGAAGTGTTCGAACCGGAATTCATCGAACAACCCACGCCCGCCCGCTGCCTGGCGGCCTTGAAGCAGGTCAAGGAATCGGTGGACGTCTCCATCGCCGCCGACCAAAGTGTTTTCACTTTACAGGATGTGTATGAAATCTGCCGACAGCGCGCGGCGGATCTTCTGGTTCTCTCGCCCCACGAAACCGGCGGATTGTGGATGTTTCGCCAGGCGGCCGCCGTGGCTGAAGCCGCGGGTATTTCCATTTGCCTGCACGGGCAGTCGATTTCCGGACTCACGGACTGCGCTCAACATCAGGTAGCGCTGACTTTGCCCAATTTGACGGAAGGGAATCAAATCATGCACCAGCTGTTGGAAGAAGATTTGATAAAAAAACCCGACCTGACTCCGATCAACGGCGAAATCGGTCTGTTGGACGGACCCGGTCTGGGCTGCGAACTTTGTCCCGAAGCCGTGGCCCGCGCCGCGAAACGTTATGTGGAATGGGCCGGACAATTGAAATCGAGTTAATAGTATCGCCTCTCGATTAGAGATGTTTTTACCCGGTTCCCAAGGACTTGAATACTTAATAACGAAATTCCATATACCCAGGGAGGAGTAGCCCATGTATATACCGAACGCCGTACCGACTTTTAAAATGCTTCACCATGACCATTGCCGCAAAATCCACCTGACTTCCTTGGAATTACTTAGGCGCAGCGGAGTCCGGGTCCACCACCCCGAAGCTCTGCGCCTTTTAAAAGAGACCGATGCGCTGATTACCGACGAAAATCTGGTGCGTTTTCCGCCGGCCTTGGTGGATTGGGCTTTAAGCCAGGCCCCCCAGAGGATCACTCTCTGCCGGCGGGGAACCGACGCTCCGGCCCTGCTCATGGAAAATATGGAAACCAACTTCGGCACCGGCTCCGACTGCCAGAATTATCTGGACCCGAAAACCGGTGAGCATCGCCTCTTCACTACTCCAGAAATTATCGATTGCATCCGCTTGGTGGATGCCCTGCCGGAACTGCGCTTCTGCATGTCCATGGGTGAGCCGTCGGAGATCGAAGGGCACCGCCGTTTTTGTCACCAATTCTCCCTGATGATCGAGCATACGGTCAAACCCATTGTCTTCATTGCCGGCGGTCGCCGGGACTGCGAACTCATCGTGGCCATGGCGGCGGCGGCGGCCGGCGGAGAAGAGGCTTTACGTCTCAACCCTACTTTGCTTAGTTACAGTCAGGTCACCACGCCTCTGGTTCAGCCGGAGGAATCCCTGGCCAAGCTTCTGTTCATGGCTGAAAAGGGTTTGCCGACCGTGCATATGCCTTCACCCATGATGGGTGGAACCGCTCCGGTCACCATGCCCGGCGCTCTGGCTTTGGGCAATGCCGAAGTCCTGTCCAGCCTGGTCATTCATCAACTCAAGCGGACCGGCGCGCCTTTTGTGTATGGCAACGGCGTCCATCCCATGGATATGAAAACTTCCATCAGCGTTTATGGCGGGCCGGAGTTCGTGCTGGCCCGGGCCGCCGGCGCCGAAATGGCCCGTTACTACCACTTGCCGCACTTTGGATACGCCGCCCACACAGACAGCTGCGTGATGGACGAACAAGCCGCCACGGACGCGGTTTTTTCCATCCTGATCGCCATGATGACCGGCCAACATCTGACCCATGACGTGGGCTACATGGAAGCCGGCCTGATGACCTCTCCGGAATACATAGTCTTTGCCGCGGAAATAATCTCCATGATGGGCTCTTTTACCCAGGGCCTGAGTTTTGATCCCGAATCGCTGGCCACGGACCTGATCAATCAGGTCGGACCGGGCGGCAACTACATCGCCAATTCGCACACTTTCAAGCATTTCCGGGAGCTCTGGCAGCCGACTCTGTTCAATCGCGACCGACGCTCCAAGTGGCTGGCCAAGGGCGGCGCCAGATTGGGCCAACGCTTGCGCGACAAGACCATCGGTATTATCGAGAGCCATCGGCCCGAACCTCTGGCCGAAAGCGTGCGGGAAGAAATCCAATATATCCTGAAACAGAGATAAGGGAGGAGATTTCAAAACTGTCTTTTTGGCTCAACTCTTTTTCGGGCTCAATTTTGAAGTCCTCAAAATACGACAGTATTCCCGAGGCTTCAAAATCTCGCTCACCTCGATCCGGGCCAAAATTCCTAGTTTTGCCATCACCTCGGGGGTTTTTAGATTTTCCGAGACGCATGAGCCGATTATCGATTTAATTCATAAAGGACGCTGGAACGAAGTGTTTTAATTTTTTGCTCGCCACCCCGCGGCAACCCGTGAAGAAAACGCCCAGCTAATGTTCAAGACCTTATTCCTGAAACAGCGTTTTTCTCCACGAAATTTGCCATAATGATTTGATGGAAAGAAGGAGTGTTTATGCCTAGTCAAAAGAATATCGACCTTAAAGGGCCAAGCGCCGACATAGATGCTCAACGATCAAGCAAAGAAACAATGGAAGAGTCCGAAATTAAAACATTAGACCAAGTAATGGAAATCGTTACTTTAACGCAGAGCAGGAGTAAGACCATGCTGACCAACCATGATATCGCCCGGGCCATGATTATCAAGCTGGATGACCAGCTCCCGGCCAAACCCGATTTTGTTCCCGGCATCCGCCGAGCGCCGGATCGGGGTTTTCGTCTGACCAAGGAACAAACCGAGGTCGCTCTCAAGAATGCCCTACGCTATATCCCGGAAGAGCTTCATGAAGAGTTGGCGCCGGAATTCCTGGAAGAACTGCTGACCCGCGGCCGCGTATACGGCTACCGCTATCGGCCGGCCGGCCGAATCTGGGGCCGGCCGATCGAGGAATATAAGGGGAACTGCCTGGCCGGGAAGGCGTTCCAGGTCATGATCGAAAATAATCTGGATTTTGAAGTGGCCCTGTATCCGTACGAACTGGTCACTTACGGTGAGACCGGCAGCGTCTGCCAGAATTGGATGCAGTATCGGCTGATCAAAAAGTACTTGGAAGTCCTTACCGAAGACCAGACCCTGGTGGTTCAGTCCGGCCATCCCCTGGGGCTCTTCCGTTCCAAACCGGATAATCCCAGGGTCATCCTGACCAACGGCCTGATGGTGGGCCGATATGACAGCCAGGAAAACTGGGAAATCGCCGCCCAGATGGGCGTGGCCAATTACGGCCAGATGACCGCCGGCGGCTGGATGTACATCGGACCACAAGGCATTGTCCACGGCACTTACAACACGCTTTTGAGCGCCGGCCGCTGGAGGTTCGGTCTAAAATCCGATTCCGATCTTCGCGGCCTGCTTTTTGTCTCCTCGGGCCTGGGTGGGATGAGCGGAGCGCAGCCCAAGGCGGCGGAAATCGCCGGCGCCGTGGCGGTTATCGCCGAAGTGGACGCCTCCCGCATTAAAACCCGTCATGACCAAGGCTGGGTCGGCGCGGTTTCCGCGAATCCGGCCCAAGTTTTCACCCTGGCCGACAACGCGCGTGAGAAAGGCGAAGCGCTTTCCATCGCCTATCATGGCAACATAGTGGACTTGCTGGAATATATCGTCGAAAATCAAATAAAGGTCGACCTGCTTTCCGACCAGACCTCCTGCCATGCCGCCCACGACGGCGGATATTGTCCCCAGGGGGTGAGCTTCGAGGAACGAACCAGGCTTCTGGCCGAAAACAGAACTCTATTCCGGAATTTAGTAGATAAAAGCCTGAAACGTCACTATGAGCTGATCAAAATTCTGGTGGATCGCGGGGTTTATTTCTTCGATTACGGCAACGCCTTCATGAAGGCGGTGCTGGATGCCGGCGTTCCGGAAATCGCCCGGAACGGTCATGATGAGAAAGATGGCTTCATATTTCCTTCATACGTGGAAGATATCATGGGGCCGATGATTTTCGACTTTGGCTTCGGACCGTTCCGCTGGGTCTGTCTGAGCGGTCGCCCCGAAGACCTGGAAAAAACCGATCAGGCGGCCATGTCCTGTATCGATCCGCAACGGAGCGTCCAGGATCGTGACAATTACTACTGGATCAAAGATGCGGCCAAGAACCGAATGGTCGTGGGCACCCAGGCCAGAATACTTTATTCGGACGCCGAAGGCCGGGTCAGAATCGCTCTGAAGTTCAATGAAATGGTCCGCCGAGGTGAAGTGGGGCCGATTATGATGGGCCGTGATCACCATGATCCGGGCGGCACCGATTCTCCCTTGCGCGAAACCGCCAACATCAAGGATGGCAGTAACGTCATGGCCGACATGGCCACCCATTGTTTCGCCGGCAACGCGGCCCGCGGTATGAGCCTGGTCGCCTTGCACAACGGCGGCGGCACCGGGATCGGCCAGGCGATCAACGGCGGTTTCGGTCTGGTTCTGGATGGCAGCCGGCAGGTGGATGAAATCATAATATCGACCATCTCCTGGGACGTCATGGGCGGCGTGGCGCGACGCAACTGGGCTCGGAACAGTAACGCCATGGAAGTTTGCCTGCGTTTCAACGAAGACCGCAAGGGCGAGGAGCAGGTAACTCTGCCTTTTATCCCCCGGGAAGACTTGGTAAAGGGATTGGTCGCCGATATGTTCAAAAACAAATGAGCTGACGACAAAATGGTCCTTTTGGCCCGGTTCTTTATTAGAAGTGCCCTACCCACCGCGCATGGCGGGTTATGAAGCAAAGAAACATGCGCTTACTGTCATTTCGACCGAAGGGAGAAATCTCCGTTGTTTTC
>JADFXS010000237.1 GCA_015233515.1 Deltaproteobacteria bacterium
CGTAACAGCCCGTAAAATGAGGAAAAAAATAAATACTCGCGATTAGTCGTGGTATTCTAAAAGACTATTCGGTAAAATAGAAATATATCAGTATTTCAGTACCCGTTCCATCCAGAGTTCAGGCTGACGCGTCAATCGGGCATCAGCGGCTATCATTCTTCCTGGATAGTTTGCGTGAAGATCGTGAGAAGAGTGTTATAATCAGGGTCGACGTCTCTCTGGCAATCTCGTGGACATTTATAGATTTGGCCCTGTTGAAGGAGTTTTCCGGTCAGGATGCGGACCGGCACGAGGTTAGTCCAAGCACTATTTAGCGACACTATCCGCCAAGTGAAAGGTAAATCCCGCCATGGGCCTTAAAAAAAGCAAGGCCAAGGAATCGAAGGGGACTATTGATTCCAAGGCCGCGGAAGTAAGTGTGACCGCCGAAAAAGAATTGTCTGGATTTCCGATCGTGGGTATCGGCGCTTCGGCCGGGGGTTTGGCCGCGTTTGAAGCCTTCTTCTCCGCCATGCCCGCCGACACGGAGAGCGGCATGGCCTTTGTCCTGGTGCAGCACCTGGCCCCGGACCACAAGAGCATCCTCTCCGATTTGATCAAGCGCTACACTCAAATGCGGGTCTTCGAGGTTGAGGACGGGATGAAGGCTGAGCCCAATTGCGCCTATATCATTCCTCCCAACCGCGACATGGCCTTTTTGAACGGCACGTTGCAGTTGCTGGAACCCTCGGCGCCTCGCGGAATGCGCCTGCCGATTGACTTTTTCTTTCGCTCCCTGGCGCTGGATCAGCGAGAACGGGCCATCTGCATCGTGCTTTCCGGTACCGGCAGCGACGGCACCCTGGGGGTGAGAGCGATCAAGGGCGAGGGCGGCATGGTTATGGCCCAGGTACCTGAATCCACCATGTACGACGGCATGCCGCGCAGCGCCATCGCCACCGGCCTGGTGGACTACGTGCTGCCGCCGGCCGAAATGCCGGCCCACCTCATCGCCTACGTGGCGCGCGCTTTCGGTAAAACACCCCTTCCGGCCTATCCCGCGACCTTGCTTTTCGAGAGCGCCTTGAAAAAAGTCTTTGTCCTGTTACGAGCCCAAACCAGCCACGATTTCTCCCAGTATAAACAGAACACCATCATCCGCCGCGTCGAGCGACGCATGGCCGTCCACCAGATCGAGCGGGTGGACGGTTATGTCCGCTATCTCCAGCAAACCCCGATCGAGGTGGAGGCGCTCTTTCGCGACCTGTTGATCGGCGTCACCAATTTTTTCCGCGACCCGGAAGCCTTCGAGGCGCTGCAAAAACAGGTCATCCAGCGGCTTTTTTCCGGCAAACCCGCGGGCGCCCTGGTGCGCGTCTGGGTGCCGGGATGCTCCACCGGTGAAGAGGCCTATTCCATCGCCATCCTGATCCAAGAGCACTTGGAAGAGCTGAAGCAGAGTTACAGGGTTCAGGTATTCGCCACCGACGTTGACAACAAGGCCATCGATCAGGCCCGCGCGGGCGTCTACCCCGTCAGCATCGCCGCCGACATCTCACCGGAGCGACTGGCCCGGTTTTTTACCCAGGAATCGGACGGCTGTGCTTACCGCATTCACAAAGGCATCCGCGACATGCTGGTCTTTTCCGAACAGGATGTGATCAAAGACCCGCCATTTTCCAAACTCGACCTGATCAGTTGCCGCAACCTACTGATTTATATGGGTGGGGAACTACAGAAAAAAATCATTCCCTTGTTTCACTATGCCCTGAACCCGGGCGGATGGCTTTTTCTGGGCACTTCCGAGACCGTGGGCGACTTCGTGGACCTCTTTGCCACGCTGGATCGCAAGTCAAAGGTTTATCAACGCAAAGAGGACTTACAAGGCGCATATCACCCTACAGGAAAGTTTCTATCGCCCCTGCTCCAAGAAGAGGCCATGCCCAGAGTCTATAAAAAGGTTTCCGCCCAAGGCAAGCTCCAACTGCGCGAAATGACCGAACAGGGGCTGCTGCAAAAATACTCCCCGGTCGGGGTGCTCATCACCGAACGCGGTCACATCCTTTACATCCACGGCCGCTCCGGCCGGTACCTGGAACCGGCTCCGGGTGAGGCCGGTTTGAATATCCTGAAAATGGCCCGCGAAGGCTTACGTCGAGAACTGACCACCGCCCTGCATAGAGCCGCCGCCATCAACGAGTCCGTGTACCATCCGGGCTTACTGGTCAAAACCAACGGCGGCTTCACCGCCGTCAATCTGACCATTCAACCGGTGGCAGTTGCGCCTAGCGCGGATATCCAGCCGGATCTGTTTCTGGTCATCCTGGAGGAGGCGCCGGCGGCGGATCAGGAACGACTCAAAACACACACGGACTTGAATACCACCGAAGGCGCCACGGACGTTGACGCCCACATTGTGGCGTTGAAGCAGGAACTGCGGGCCAAGGAGGAGTATCTCCAGACCACCAACGAGGAACTGGAGACTTCCAATGAAGAACTCAAGTCCTCCAACGAGGAGCTGCAGTCTGTCAACGAGGAACTACAATCCACCAACGAGGAATTGGAGACTTCCAAGGAAGAACTGCAGTCCATCAACGAGGAGTTGAACACGGTCAACGCCGAGCTGCAACAAAAGGTGACTGATCTGTCGCGGGCCAACAACGACATGAACAACCTGCTGGCCGGCACGGGCATCGGCACCATCTTCGTGGACTATCAACTGCGTATTCTGCGTTTCACTCCGGCCGTCACTCAGATGATCAACCTGATTCTGACCGACGTGGGGCGGCCGGTGGGTCACATCGTCTCCAACCTGGTGGGCTATGATCGCATGGTGGAGGACGTGCAGGCGGTGCTGGACACCCTGGTTCCCAGGGAGTTGGAAGTTCAAACCCGGGCGGGAGCGTGGTTCGTGATACGCATCATGCCCTACCGGACCCTGGAAAACGTGATCGAAGGCGCGGTGATCACCTTTGTGAACATCACCGAGATGAGAAAAGCGCGCGAGGCGGTTCGGGAAAGTGAGGCCACGTTTCGCCAATTGATCGAGTCGTTACCGCAACTGGTCTGGACTTGCCGGGACGACGGTTCGTGCGATTATCCCAGCCCACAATGGGTGGAGTACACCGGCATGCCGGGGTCCACGCAAGTGGGGCTGGGTTGGTTGAACCAACTGCATCCGGAGGACCGCGACCCGGCCAGTAACGCCTGGAACACCGTGGTCGCCTCGGGAGGGATTTTTGAGGTCAAGGTCCGCATTCGTCGACAGGACGGTATCTACCGCTGGTTCAAAACCCAGGCCATCCCCTTGCGCGACGCCGCTGGGCGGGTGAGCAAATGGTTCGTCACGCATACCGACATCGATGATCAAAAACGAATAGAAGAGGCGCTGCGCTTGAACGAGGAGCGCCTGCAAGCGGCTCTCCAAGCCTCTTCCAACATGGTTTTCAACCAGGACCAGGCCTTGCGGTATACCTGGATTACCAATCCCCATCCCGCCTTTGCCCGCGAGCCTGTCCTGGGCCGGACCGATGCGGACCTGCTACCGGCCGATGAGGCCGCCCACCTGACCGCCCTCAAGCAGCGCGTGCTGGAAACCGGGGTGGGAACGCGAGACCAAATCCGGACGAACATCGACGGCCAGGAGTTCTATTATGATCTTTTTGTCGAGCCGTTGCGCGACAAAGCCGGCGTTGTTACGGGAATTATGAGCGCCATGCTCAACCTCGAATCTCGGGGATCCCGAGACCGGATAGATGAAACGGCGGAAGCCACCCAGCTGAAACCTTCAGGATGTGCTTCATGACCACCGACATTACCGGACGCGATAACGCCGGCGAGTTGCGAAAACGGGCGGAAAAAATCGCCGCTAACTCCACTGTTTTGGACTTGAAGGAGCTGTCCCCCGAGGAGACCCGGCAGCTTATCCACGAGTTACGGGTGCATCAGATCGAGCTGGAGATGCAGAATGAGGAGCTTCGCCGGACGCAGATGGAACTGGAAGCGTCGCGAGCCCGATATTTCGATCTCTATGACCTGGCGCCGGTCGGTTATCTCACCACCTGCGAAAAAGGCCTGATCCAAGAGGCCAACCTTACATTTGCCGGTTTTCTGGGCGTGACTAGAAGTGCGCTGGTCAAACAGTCGTTAACCCACTTTATCTTCGAGGATCAGGACGTCTATTACCACCATCGCCGGCGACTCTTTGAAACCGGCGAGCCGCAGATATGCGAGTTGCGGTTGCGGGGCAAGGACAGCGCCCCATTCTGGGTGCGGCTGGAGGCGACCGTAACCCAAGACGTCGAAAACGGAGCGCCTATGTGCCGCGTTGCGATCAGCGATATCAACGCGGGCAAGCTGGTCGAGGCGGAAAAGGAAAAACTTCAAGCTCAGTTGGATCACGCCCGAAAAATGGAATCCGTCGGCACACTGGCACGCGGCCTGGCTCATGAATTCAACAATATCCTCCAAACCATCCTTGGCTACACCTCATTGATCTTACTTGATAAAAATGAAGTGGACCAGGAATACCCGCATTTGCGGGCGATCGAAAACGCGGCAACGCGGGCGGCCAAGCTCGTCAAGCAGCTCCTTTTGTTCAGTCGCAAATTGGATGCCGAACGTCGCCCGGTCGATCTCAATCTGGAAGTCGAGCATGCCCGTAAGCTACTAAGTCCCATCATTTCCAAAAACATCGACCTCGAGATTCACCCGGGCCCTTGCTTGCGTATTGTCAAGGCCGATCCCGTGCAGATCGAGCAGGCGCTGTTGAATTTGGGGAACAACGCCATAGACGCCATGCCCCAAAGTGGAAAAATCATCATCAAAACGGAGAACATCACTCTGGACGAGGGCCACGCCCGGCAATATACCGACCTGGCGTCCGGAGATTATGTCCTGCTGACCTTCTCCGACACGGGATGGGGCTTGAGCAAGGAGACGATGGAGAAAATTTTCGATCCCTTCTTTACTACCAAGGAGATCGGCAAAGGGACTGGT
>JADFXS010000238.1 GCA_015233515.1 Deltaproteobacteria bacterium
AAGGCGTAAAACCAGCTTTTCTGGCGATCACGGCGTCTCTTGACATCAGGAAGCCTCCTCCCTTTTTCAGCTAGGCCTTTACTTCGACTTGGCCGCTTTTTCCAGGGCCTTCTTCACTTCAAGCTCAATGGCCTTGGCTTTTTCCTTTTCAGCTTTGGCCAAAGCGGTCGATAGTCTATCCTTGGCTTCGGCCTCGGCTTTGGCTATGGCTGCACTCACCGCCAGATCCATTTCTTCCTTGGCAATCTTTTCCTTGCGCTTGGATATGGCGTAGATACCCGTCAGCAATACCGGCCACATTCCGACCACGATCGGAACCATGGCCAGGGCCCCGGAGGTCAACTCGCCGGCTGGAGTATTGCCTAAATCCTCTCGCATATCGATCGCATGGAAGGGTACTCCGGATATATGCAGCCAACTGGTGCCCCCCATCTCATGCTCTCCATAGATATGGTCCAGGTATCGACCCGGATAGGCCGCCATCCGTTCCCGGGCGATCCGCAGCAAATCAGGCCGCGTTCCGAAGGTCAGGGCTTCCTTGGGACAGGCTTCCACACAGCCCGGAAGTTTGCCTTCCAACAATCGGGGATAACACATAGTGCATTTCGTCACCCGAGGACTAAGCGCCTTGTCGTACTCATAGGCCGGGATATTGAAGGGGCAGGCCATCATGCAGTAGCGGCAGCCCACGCAGACGCTTTCATCGTAAATCACCGGCCCTAATTTGTTTTTGCTGAAAGCCCGGACAAAACAAACTGAAGCGCAGGCCGGCTCCAAGCAATGATTGCACTGAATTTTACGAAAAACCGGGCCGCCTGCTCCTGGTGGGTCAAAACGGTTTACGACGGTATAAACATTGGCCTCGGTCCGTCGTTTGGCGTTCATTACCGTCAGATCATTGAAAGGTTTGGACGGAGCCGGTAGGTTGTTGACCTTATTGCAGGCTGCTTCACAATTTCGACAACCGATGCATCGAACGGCGTCGAAGAGCACGCCCATACTACCAGGATGTCCTTCAAAAGCCTGATTGCCCGCGGCCCGGGCCAATCCCGGGGTCCCGGCAGCCAGACCAGCGGCACCTAGCCAGCCTAAGAACTTCCTACGCGAAATCGACATAAAAGCGCACCTCGCACCAACGCAACCTGGCTTTATTTCTTTTTCTCTTCATGACAGGAATTGCAGACTGTGGACATAGGTTTTTCCAGCTTCATCTCCTTGTGACATCCCATGCACTGCAGGTGGTACGCCGCCTTCATTCCCGGCCGGGCGTGACCTTTTTCAGCAATGGGTTGGCTATGACAATTCCAGCAACGCGGCGGCGTTTTGGAAGCAGGACTATGATGGTGGCAACCTTGACACATGGTTTCCGGATTACTATGGAAGAAACCGGCCAGTTTGCTGTCCTTCATATTATCAAGCAAAGTCTGAACGATCTTACGGTGGGGAAAATCAGCCGGGTGATACTGATCTTCCATGACGCGGATCAAGATTTTTTCCGGCAGATCGTTGATGTTGATAGTATCATCTATAAATTTACGGGAGCCGAGTTGTTCCGAAACAAAAGTCAGTTCCGCCTGAGGAGTCAAGGGGGGAGCTCCTTCGGGTTGAACCGGTCCGGCCGCCATGTGGCATTTACGACACCCGGCTTCTTCCTGATCTGATTTAGTTTTATTCAACTTGTAATGACAGCCCGCGCATTGTTTTTGTCCTTGCTTGGTTTCATGACATCCCTGACAACTGCTCTTTTCACCTAAAACGTGCATAGAGCGTTCCAGTTGCACAAATTTTCCGTCCTTTGCCCCCCCGAGCGTATGACACTTGGCGCAAGAGTCCAAGGAGGCATGGTGGCAGACCCGGCAGGTATCGTTGTATTCTTCATGGGCTTTATGATCAAAAGGAACCGGGTTCATTTTCAGGGGTTTTTCCAGGACCACGGTTTTGATACCCGGTTCCGGATTAGTGGTCTTGACCAAGAGTAGATCAGGCTGGTTGCGTTTGATCCTAGGCACCGGATCGACCTTTTCCATGGCTTTTTGCTTGAGGGGATCATGGCAACCGGCGCATTTGAGTGGACCAGCCTTTTTCTTTTCCGCTAGAATTTTTTTGTGACAATCTATACATCCAATGTGAGATGCCAGACGCATGGAGCTTCGATTTTCCTGAGTCTGCTCCAAATGGCAATATTTACAGCTACCTTCTTTTTCCTTGATATAAACCAACTTCATCGCTTTGTTATCGTATTCGTGGTGGCATTTTTCACATTTATCTTCCAAGGCCCGGGTATGACGAAAATGCAGGGATTTGTTCACCACAAGCGGTTGGCGGTTAGAGCAGACCGGGGAGCTCTCCACACGGCAGCCGAGACAGGCCAGAGGCCCGGCTTTCTCGCGGGTCGCGGCAATTACCCGGTGACACGCCAAACACTGGTCATGATAAATATCCATGACTTCCTGTCGGCTGTTGTCTTTCATTCTCTTGAATTTGAGCGACGAGCGTTCCTTGTCGACGGGATGGCAAACCGAACAGTCCTTGTTCTGTTTTTCCAGAGCATCGGTATGGATATCGTGCTGAAAATAGACCGGAGGCAATTCCAACGACCTGAAGGCCTTCAACCCATCGATGGTTATAACATCAGCTCGATTTGCTTTCTGGCCGATCGGCTCGACGCCGCCTCCACTTTGAGTGGAAAAGGCCAAGCCTGCCCCCACGGATAGAACAAACAAAAACACAACCCATCGCTTCAGAGATCGCTTCAGCATGGCTCAATCCCTACCTGGCGAGACTCAGGTCCATAGACCTGGATGCCGTACCGTTCATATGTGTGTTTGATACAGTTATTATTTCGTCGTTTGTTACCAGAGCGAACCCTGGATGTCAAGGGAAAATTATAGAGAGGTGTAAATATAATGGGCTGTTTAAATTGAAAAATAAAGTATCCCGGTAATATATGTCCAAGTGTCGGGACAAGATGGTCCGTGAAACCGCCGGCTCAAGTGATTCGCCAAAACCATATTTACCTGGATGATCGAGGCAGGTGGACCAAGAAGAAAAATGCCCGCAAATTGTTATGTGTCATGGCCCATATTGTTTAAAGACTCCGGTCTCGACGTTTCGACATCATTTGCAAATGAAGCTCACCGTTTTAAACTTCCGTAAATTATCAAGAGTAAAGGTCGGGGTAGTACTTCTTTGCGCAATCAGGACAAATCCCATGACTAAATTGGGCTTCGGATCTGTCGGAAATATATTCTTCGATTTGTTCCCAATATCCTTCGTCATTCCTGATTTTCTTACAGGACGCGCAGATGGGGATGAAGCCGCGTAAGGTTTTTACTTCGTTCAGGGCAACTTGAAGTTCCTGAATTAGTCGTTCTCGTTCTTCCTCGGCCTGCTTGCGTCTATTGATGTCGGTATGGGTGCCGACAATCCGCACGGCCCGCCCGCTATCGTCCCGAAGAGCGACCTTTCCACGCCCCAGCATCCAGCGCCATTCCCCGTTCTTGGCCTGCATACGGAACTCAACCTCGAAGTTATCACAGCGATTCTCGATGCAATCCATGCTGGTCTTGATCAGGGCATTTTTGTCCTCGGGGTGGATGCGTTCAGACCAGGCACTTATGCGTGTGATGATCTCGCTGGAGGTGTAGCCAAGCATGGCCACATAGCCAGGACTGTAATAGACTTCGTCGGTGTTTAGATTCCAGTCCCAGATTCCGTCCCTGGTGGCTTCCATGGCCAGAGAGAAACGCTCCTCGCTTGCCCGCAGCGCATCCTCCGCCTTTTTGCGTTCGGTAATGTCGGTGTCGGAACCTCGATAGCCCAGAAGTTCCCCGGCCTGGCCCTGCATGGGGATGCCGTTGGTGGAGACCCATACCAGACGGCCATCATGAGTCTGAACGGGATTGATCAAGTTGTGGAAAGTCTCTTTCCGCTCAAAAACAGCAAAGGCGGCCGATTTGAATTCCTCTCGTCCTTCCTCGGGATGCAGATCGTAGAAGTGCTTTCGGCCCACCAATTCTTCCGGGCGATAACCCCAAACGGCCTTGGACGCGTCGCTAATAAAGGTATAAAGGCCGTCCGTGTTCACCTCCCACGCTATAGTTCGGCTATGAGCCGCCAATTGGTCAAACCGTTGCTCGCTTTCCCTCAGCGCATCCTCGACCTTTTTACGATCGGTAATGTCCCTGGTTACTCCGAGAATTCCAACAATTTTCCCATCTTCATCCCGTTGAAATGAACATTTTGTCTCCGTCCAAACCGTAGTCCCGTCCTTGCGAATGACTTCCAGTTCGACATTTCTGGTGCGATGTGGGTCTACTCCTTCTCGCCCGTCAGCCAGCAGTTCTTCTGAAATTATCTTAGTTGCGATTGACAATGAGCCGGGTGTCAAAACTTCGCTAATATTTTGCGCCATGACCTCCGAAGCCTTGAAGCCTCTCAACTTGAAAATAGAAGGACTGACATACATATGCTTTAAGTTCATATCAAGAGTGAATATGGCATCATCAGTATTATCGGTCAAGAAACGATGTTTTTTTTCGCTGCGTTCTAACGCGGCAATTGCAATTCTCCTCTCAGCATCAACCTTTCCCACATATAACGCCATCTCCAGTGTGATCTTCAGGTCCCTCTCCTGAAACGGCTTCAACAAATAACCAAATGGATAAGTCAGTTTTGCTCGTTCCAGGCGGTCGGTGTCGACGTAGGATGTCAGGAAAACAACCGGAATGTCCCACTTGTTCCGAATAATTTGCGCTGCTTCTATCCCGTCCATTTTATCTTGAAGAACGATGTCCATCATAACGAGGTCAGGTCTTTCAGTCTCCGCCAGTTGAACGGCTCTTTCACCAGTGCTTGCGGCGCCGCAGACCGTATAGCCCAGTTTTTCCAAGCAGGAAGCCAATTCGGCTCTAATTAGAGCCTCGTCCTCGACGATCAGAATTCTGGGTCGATGAGACCCCTCAATGGTCTTG
>JADFXS010000239.1:0-4288 GCA_015233515.1 Deltaproteobacteria bacterium
CCCAAATTGTATAAAGCCACCACCGCGACGGCCGATTTATGCCTTCAACGCCTTACGCACCAGTTGGCTTAGGTCCATGACGGCCACGTCGATGTTGTTTCGACGGACATAAGTGGCCATGGTCCGCACGCATTGCTGACAGGCGGTGACCACGGCCTGGGCGCCGGTGGCCAACACTTGTTCTATCTTATCGGCGGCGATCTTTCCGCTGAGTTCCGCGTCGATCATTTCCAGGTTTCCGCCGCCCCCGCAGCAAGTGCATTGCTCGCGGTTGCGGGCGAGTTCCACCAGTTTGACTCCAGGCACGGAATGAATCAAACGGCGGGGGGCGTCGAACGTCCTGGCCCCACGGCCGAGGTCGCAGGGATCATGATAGGTCACGGTCATGTCGAGATTTTTCAGGGCCAACCGGTTGTTGGCCCGGAGTTCGCCCAAATACTCGGTGATATGCAACAGACGGAAAGGCGCCTTCGGATAATGTTCTTTCCACATCAGATAGCAGGAAGGACAGGCAAAGACCACGGTTTGGGCTTTACGGTCGCTTATCACCGAGAGGTTATGGTCCACGATTTTCGATAACTGGCCGGGCAATCCGGCTCCAAGCATCGGAAAACCGCAGCACCATTCGTCCGCGCCCAGCAGAGTGAAATCCACGTCGGCGGCGATAAGGGTCTCGGCCACCGCGATGGGGATACGCTGGGCCAGGGGATAGAAGGAAGAGGTGCAGCCGGTAAAATAAATCACCTCAGCCTGATCCCTGACCAATCCATCCTCGGGGGCATCGTCCATGTCCTCGACCCAAGCGGCGCGCTCATCGTTATCTTCTCCGAAAACATTAAAGCTTTCGTTCAGATTATTTTTGATGACGTCTATCTTGGGCGAATTGGCCTGCTGGTCGATCAGTTCGGCTCGCAGGTCCAGCCAGAGGTCCTTGAGGTGGAGACCCGCCGGACAGACTTCCTGGCATTGGCCACAGAGAGTGCACCGATAAACCGTTTCGGCAAAATCCCGCCAGGCTTCCGGACTGCGGCGCTTGCCGCCGTACAGGAAGCGCAGCCAACCGCCTCGGCCCTTGAAGCAATCCCGCTGCCAGGCCATGCGGTAGACTCCGGACAGGCGGGCGTCGCTCGTCGCCTTGACCGCGGGACAAAAATCGGCGCAAACCCGGCAGCCGATGCAAGCGTCCAGTTCCAGAAGCTGCAGTCTGTCAAAATTAAGGTTGCTCATTTATTTGCGTGCTTGTCCATCTCGGCCAGGGCCCATTTTTCAATGGCCTCTTTGCCGTGGATCAGATCGTTGATATCATTAATATTGTCCGGCTTGATCTTATAAAGCCAGCCGGCGCCGTAGCAATCATCGTTGATCAGGCTGGGCTTGGTCTCCAAGGCCTGGTTGGAGGTCACGATGGAACCGGTGACCGGGGCCATGATCTTGCCGACCCATTTACCCGATTCCACACTGGCCAGCTTCTTACCTTTGGTCAGCTTTTTACCGTCCGAGGGCAGTTGAACGTAAACTATCTGCCCCGCTAATTTTTGGGCAAAGTCATTCATACCCATGACCAGTTCCTGGCCCTGGATTTTTACCCAGTAATGATCCGCGTCGTAATAAAGGTCTTCGGGGAAATTGTAGCCTTTGATCTCCATAATTACCTTCCCTCTTTTTTAATGATGCTGTCCCTGAGCAGCTCGGATGGCCAGAACCACCGGAGCCAGAATCATATGAAACATTCTGGAAAAAGGCAAGTAAGCCGCAAAGATACCGGTCAGGATGGCGTGAATATGCCAAATATATCCATAAGCCGCTTGGAGACTAGGCCCCGGGGTGAATAAATGGCTCAAGATATAGCCGAAAACGGCCCAACTCGCCCCGGTCGGCGTCCCGGTCATGGCGATCCGCATCGCTTCGGTGATAAAACCAATGACGATAATCCCCAGTAAAAGTCCCATGGCCACCCAGTCCGGTCGAGGCCAGTTGGGGCCGGTGAACTGCCGGCCGACGCGCCACCGGCGGATCAGGGCCAGGGCCACACCGGCCAGGACCATCAAGCCGGTCAGATCAAAAACTAGGGCCGTCAGGGGGTGATTTTTGTCGATCATGGGCCAGACCCAATTTTGCTCGGGCAAGAACGTGGTCGTCACCAAGGCGACCAATCCCCAAAGGCATCTAATAATGAACGGCCAAAAAATAAGGCTGTGGATCAAGGCGCGTTCCGGCGACAGCACCCATAAACGGCGTTGGAGCAGGCCGTCATAGAAGAATGCTTCCAGAGCCAGGGTTAACTTGCAATCCGGCGGCGTAAAATGCTGTTGGTGGTTGGTCGCTTTCCGCCCGGACAGCCAAAATGAACCGGCGCCTAAAAAGCCGATGACAAATATTATCAGGGCCACCACGGTGGTAGTATCGCGAACGGAAAAAGTCGCGGTGTGACAAGGCATGCAGATGATGCTTTTGGCCGGCAGGACCATGGCGGCCGCTCCGACCTGATTCCCCGCGGTGTGACACCGCTGGCAAGACGTTTCAGCCGCGGCCGGCAGCAGGTGGTGGACCTTGGTCAGTCCGCCGGCGGGCGGCGTCTGGGCGTGGGCCTTAATCGGGCCGGAATACTTTCTTTCCGGGGTCACGCCATCCACGTGACAGGCCACGCAAGTCACCCCGATATGGGCGTCATGGGCGGTTTTTTCCGGATGCCTGGTGGCATGACAAGTCCGGCAGTCCTGAATTTCCTGCTGATTATGCGGGAACCTGTCCGCCATGGGATGGCAGGTCAGGCAGTCCAGCTTGGTGTGCGGGCCGTTGGCTAGATCAGCCGGGTTGAAGCGAAGCTTGACCCCGTCTTTCCGCGCATCCGTGAAATGGCACGAGCCGCAAAACTCAACGGTTCGCGGCGGCTGTTGTCCCTGAGCGCCGGAATTGTAGACATGGCATTGATAACATTTTTCGGCGCCTTTAGTCGGGGTGATAGCCGCGGGCTTGGCCCCCTCCTTGGCCGGCTCGTCTTTGCTTTTGTCTCTTGGCCCCAGGTAATGAGGGTTATGGCAGCGGAGGCAGGCCTGATAAGCTTCGACATCAGTCACTTCCCGTTTGCCGTGTTTCCCCTTGGCCAAATTGGATTCAACCTCGCCGTGGCACTCGTAACAATGCCCGGGCTCGAAAATTTCCTTTAAAGTGCGGGTAACCTTGGCCGGATCAGGGTGTTTGGCGTCGTCGGCCTTGTCCTTATGGCAGTCCAGACAGGTCTGCTCACCATGGGCCTTATAAAAGCGTTGGCCATCGATCAGCCACGTGGCCTCGGCCGGACCGGCGCCCCAGGTTGTCCCGGTGACAGCGGCCAAAAGAATGAGAACAAGGATCAGTTTTGGTCTCATGTTTTTTTACTTCTCATCGGCTGGGGCCGAGGCCTCCTAACCATCTAGCGTTTAAGTTGATGTCGTCCGACGGATAATATCTCCACCGGTATCCGTGTCCTCTTGCGGTCCCGAGGTTATTAGTTGAGTCGGAACGACCGTCTCGCCAGTAATCTTCGGTAACAGCTATACTACCATGAACTTCCGACAGGTCTCAAAGACATCGGCAGCCATCGGCAATAATCCTATTATAAACTAGGGAGAGGCCTTAAATCCAATAAATCAGGATTCTTGCCTGCCGCCTTCAGCCTTCCGCTCCATCTCGATTATAACTCCAAGAACCGATTTGATAACCGAACTAGTTATTTTAATCGGCTTTTGGCCGGCGGCCGGCCACCACTCTTCGTTTTCCGGCGTCCATGACCGGACGAAAAATCGTCCGGCGTCTCAAACTGATTTTCTGAGAGCAAGGTTTGTGCCAGATTCAGCAAGAATCTTTATCATTCGCGAAAGGTCAGCCAACGACGGAGTCATCGAGTGGTCGGTGAAATAGGTTGAGGGGAAATTTCCTTGTTATTCAAGATAAATCCGTCATACCCCATCACTGCCGGACCAAGGTCTTGGACAGCCACGCGCGCGGATTTGAATAATGCTCAAAAATTAAAATATTTAATGATATTTAAAAATTATCCCCATAAAATCAAATGGTTTAAAAAAAAGCGTCCTGACCGAATTCCCGGATTCATTATGCCCGCCAAGGGCCAACCTCGGAGACTGAACAGTCGAAACTGTATCATCTGTGAACACTACCGGCGTCGGCGTGGCCGGGTCCAAGGGCTGCCTTAAAAACATGTTGAGTCTTTTGGGGTCAGATGGCCAAAATCCATGAAAACATTTAAGTTCGGCTATTCTCGAATGTTTTTTCGAAATGGTGCGCTCTA
>JADFXS010000239.1:4298-4972 GCA_015233515.1 Deltaproteobacteria bacterium
CCTCCGTTTTTTCCATCAGCACCGAGGTCTGTCATTTCGACCGAAGGGAGAAATCTCATTATAATTTGTTATTGTTGGAGATTCCGCGTCGCGGATTGCGGTCGCTCCGTCGATTAATGATAAGGACTCTTTATAGCGAAAAAACCTTAATATCTTCTCTACTTCCAGCATGGAACCGTGACCGATGATTAATTTGTCGAACCTTGGGAGCGTATTATTTTTTCCGGACGAAAAACAATTTTTGGAATTGCGAACACAAAACCTGGAGATTAGCGAACCCGCGGCAAGCTTCGAAGAATGCGCTCGCCTTCATTATTAATCCGAAACCGGATATCTGAAACCGGGAAAAACTCAGGTCCCTGGATCGAAGGTGTTTGTTCTATTTTAGGACAATGCTCGATGATTGAACACTTGGGGCCGGGATCGGGGGCAAACCATCCTTCGCTGCCTGGAGGGTTCTGAGCTCTGGAGACGCTTCACTTAATTCATGGGTGGCGGAAAACGGCTCTCATGGGATCAAATTAAGTATCGTGAACTCAGAATTATCGGTTTTAAAAAACGCAAATTAATTTAGTAACTTTTGTCGCTACGCGACGACAATTTCTTGGCCGGTTCATTCCCCGGCGATGAATCGCCGGGCCTGGAGTTTGGACATTTAGATTTATAAAGTATCA
>JADFXS010000240.1 GCA_015233515.1 Deltaproteobacteria bacterium
GTGGCCGGCTTTACCTCCGAAAGCCGCCAATTGGATTTTCTCGCCACCAAGCAGCCGTTTCTCGAATTTTTTCTATCCCTGGCCGCCGGGCCTTTGGCCCAGGATTTGTCAGCCCGGCAGGCGGCCCTGGATGTTTGGCTCCGTCGAAAAGGGATTCTGCTCGATGCCCAACGCCGCTATCAGGAGGCGATTTTTTATGGAGCAACACCGGAAGTAATCGCTGTTTTCCAAAATCTTTCCCAAGTCCGGAGCCGGATATCCCAGCTAACTTTTGCCGGGCCGAACAAGGAAGGTTTCGAGGCGCATGCCAAACAAATCAACGAGTTGGAAGAAGAGAAAAAAAAATTGGAAGATCGACTCGCTTCCTTGAGCCAAGCCTACGCGGCCAAGTTGAAAACGGAAAGGGTCGATAGTCGGAAAGTGGCCGATGCCTTGCCCCCAGGATCGGTTCTAGTTGAAATCGCCAGAATATGTCCATTTGATTATCATTTTGCCGGTCCGGAAAGGCCATTTTTGCCGGCCCGTTATTTGGTTTTTATTCTCCCGGCCGGTCAACCGGAAAAAATCCATCTGATTGACTTGGGGCCGGCCGAACCAATAGACCAAACGGTAAAGCAAATCAAATACATTTTGGAGCAAGTAAAAAAGGATATTAATGAGTTAAGAGCTCTGCCAAACACGCGGCTAACCGCCTTGACCAAAAGACTCCACAACCAGGTCTTTGCCCCCATTAAACAGGCGATTGGATCGGCCCGGGAAATCTTCATCTCCCCGGATGGTCAGCTCAGCCTGCTACCTTTTGAAATATTACAGGATGACGATGATCGTTATTTGATCGAAGAATACACCTTCAATTATCTGGCTTCAGGCCGTGACCTTTTGGGCTTTGATCAAGCTAGCGGACCCGGTGGACCACCGGTGATTTTCGGCAACCCGGATTTCGACCTGAAAGTCCGTCCGCAAGTTTCTCCGGATAAAAGCCAAAAGAGAGCCGACGGGACCGGAGGCCAACTTTTCGGGCCACTCCCTGGAACTGAATTGGAAGCAGTTGCCATCCATCAGCTTTTGGGAGTCAACCAGGCTGAAATCTATCTTAAAACTGAAGCACGGGAAGACACCCTCCGGTCCCAAAAAGCGCCTCGAATTCTTCACTTGGCGACTCATGGCTTTTTCCTTTCCGACCAGGATTATTCCAATCTGGTTCTGGACCGCCAGACTCAAGCACCAGGTGAAAAAGTAATAAATCAACAAGCTCAACTATCAATGGCTAATATTAAAAACTCATTATTGCGGTCCGGCCTGGCTTTGGCCGGAGCCAACAATCTTTCGGCTACGGACTTGCCTAACCAGGCTGATGGTCTAATGACCGCTGAAAAGATATTAAGTCTCAACCTTCAGGGAACGGAACTTGTAGTGCTGTCAGCCTGTGATACAGGGTTGGGGGAAGTCAAGGTCGGCGAAGGAGTCTATGGTTTGCGCCGGGCCTTTCTCCAAGCCGGTACCAAGGGCTTGGTTATGTCAATGTGGCAAGTGCAGGACAAGGAAACTCAGGAACTCATGATCGCCTTTTATCAAAACATGATCCAAGGCCATATGTCGCGCAGAGAAGCCTTACGCTGGGCGGCTTTGCAAGAAAAAGACATAGTTTTTCAACGTTACGGCCACACCAACCCGGTCTTCTGGGGCGCTTTTGTCTATTTAGGCCAACCATAACTTTGAACATGCCAGCGAGCGTATTCCCGGCGGCTTGCCGCTGGTTAGCGAGCAAAAAAATTAAACGCGTTCGTTCCCTTGTCGGCGATTGGCATGGCGGGAAATCTGTTTTAGGTTTTTTCGAGAACTTCTCAAAATATACTTTTCGGCCATAAATAGCCGCTATAACGGTAAATATCGCTTGAAAATCTTTCTGTAGCCTTATATTGTCTAATTGTACCATAATTTACCGTTATCGCGGTTAATGGAGTGCGTATGGGTGAGCCGGTAGCGGAAATAGTAAAATATCATCGTAAGCAGAGCAAACTTACCCGTCGACAGCTGGCCGATCTGGCCGGAGTGGGTAAGACAGCCGTCTATGATATTGAAGCAGGCAAAGAGAGCATTAGGTTCTCCACGCTGACCAAAGTGTTAAACGCCCTCAACATCAGACTCATATATGAGAGCCCATTAATGGACAGGTTCCATGCGGAAAGCTGAAATATCCTTCAATAATGTGCCGGCCGGTGTTCTTGAGGAATTGGAATTCGGAAAAGCCTATCGATACACCTACTTCCCTGATTACTCCGGCCACCCGATTTCTCTGACCATGCCCGTTGAAGGCCGGGAGTACGAATTCAATCGGTTTCCACCGTTTTTTGACGGCTTGCTGCCCGAAGGCATCATGCTGGAAAGCCTGCTCAGGAAGCTAAAGATAGACCGAACCGACAACTTCAGCCAACTGGTCGCCGTTGGCAATGACTTAGTGGGCGCGGTAACGGTCAAGGAAATAATGGAATGAATTTCTGCCCTATTACCTATGAGGAATGCGGAGACAGTAAATATTCCGTGAGAGGGTTGCGTTTACTATCCAGAAATCTGTCGGATCTGAAGGATTTACCCTATACCGCCCAAGAACAAATCCAGGAAGCCGCCGCCAGGGCGGGTAAGATGTCCATCCAGGGCGTCCAGCCCAAGCTAAGCGCGGTGCTTGTTAACAAGAAGCAATCATTTGAAATTGTGAATATGGGGGGGGAATATATACTAAAACCTCAACTGCCCGGGTATCCGCTGGTTCCTGAAAACGAGGACCTGACCATGAGGTTAGCCGCTTCCGTTGGTATCGAGGTTCCTTTGCATGGTCTGGTTTATTCCAAAGACGGCACATTTACCTATTTTATCAAGCGCTTTGACCGTGGAGGCCGGAAAGGAAAAATTGCCGTGGAGGACTTCGCTCAGCTGTCGGGAGAAGATCGCGACACTAAGTACCGGTCCTCCATGGAAAAGGTTGTCCAAGTGATAGACAGGCTCTGCACCTTTCCCCTGATTGAAAGAGCCAAACTATTAAAACTTGTTCTTTTTAACTTTCTGGTTGGCAATGAAGACTGCCATCTGAAGAACTTTTCCTTGATAAGGCGTGATCCCAAAATCGAATTGTCCCCGGCTTATGACCTCCTGAATACCACCATAATTATTCGCGCCCAAGAAGAAATTGCATTACCTTTAAATGGAAAAAAACGCAACTTGACCCGTAAGGATTTTATCGAATATTTCGCCAAAGAGCGCCTGGAACTAACTTCAAAAGTCATTGATGGGATACTGACGCAAATTTCCAATGCCTGGACGGAGTGGGAACGATTAATTGGAATCAGCTTTCTGTCGGATTCCCTGAGAGAAAAATATCTGGTGCTGCTTTCAAGTCGTCGTAGGGTTCTGGGGCTTGGGCAGTCCGTATGATGATATCCCAACCCATAAACAGTGTGGGAATCCATGTTAAAATTTTTATCCAAAATCGGCTATATCTGAAAATGATTTCAGATTCTCAATTTGTCATAAAAACGTTGAGGCTTTCGAAAGCTATTAAATCCAACAATTTTTCGATTTAGCCAATTACCCTCTTCAAATGACGAATAGCCCACATTCTCATTGCATTTCAGATTCGTCAGGGTAAACTGACTTCATAACTTAAAGAACCGTCGTCACTGCGGCGGAAAATGCTACCAGGAGGAGAACCATGCCTGACCTAACCATCCAAGACCGCGCCAAAGGCGCTGTCATGGGCGCCTTTATCGGTGATGCCCTGGGACTTGGGCCGCACTGGTATTACGATCTCGCCGAAATGCGCCGCGACTACGGCGATTGGATCACTGGTTACACCACCCCTAAATCCGGCCGTTACCACGCCGGGCTTAAGGCCGGCCAGCTCTCCCAAGCCGGCTTCATTCTCAAGTTGCTGGTACGATCGTTGGTGGAATGCGGTAAATATGACGAAACAGATTTTTGTCGGCGGATGGATGAAGAACTCTTGCCGCAACTGGATGGTACCCCGGTCTGCGGGCCGGGAAACTATACCAGCCAGTCGATCCGCGAGCTGTGGCGGCAAAGAGTGGAGCAGAAGCTGCCATGGGGGCGGACCGGCGGCCATGCCGACACCACGGAAGCCATTGAACGCACCCTAGCGCTCGCCGTGCGCTATGCGCTGAACCCGTCAGCTCTGGCCACCTTCATCGCCGGCAACGCCTCTCTGACTCAGAGCGATCCGACCGTGGTGTCCCTGACCGTTGCGTACTGCGCGGTATTGGGCCTGCTGGTGCAGGGGCAGCCCTTGGACGACCGACTGTCGAACAAGCTGATGAAGCTGGTGAAGACCGGGGCTCTCCCGTTTCATGCCGTGACCAGCGACAATTTGCAGCCCCCACGCCCCGGCGATCCGGATCCGCCCCGCGCCGGGAAGTTCGCCTCCCCCGATGCCCTTCTGACGCCGTCCTATATCGCGGCCGCGGCCGCGGACCCGGATATTCGTATCGAGCCGGCTTGGAAGGTTTCTATCGTCTACGGTATGCCTTGCGCCATCTATCATCAACTGCCGGCGGCCTATTACCTGGCGGCGCGTTTTCATGACGATTTCGAATCCGCCTTGCTTAATTCCGTCAATGGCGGCGGCCAGAACCAGGCGCGCTCCATTCTGACCGGCGCCCTGGTCGGCGCCCAAGTCGGTTTCTTAGGTATTCCAAAACGTTTTGTCGATGGCCTTGAAGACTCCGTCACCCTCTGCCAACTGGCCGCGGACCTGGCCGCGCAGATCGAGGCCTGAGTTGGGAGCTGATT
The DNA here is from genome assembly GCA_015233515.1 of Deltaproteobacteria bacterium. The sequence continues at coordinate 4,801 of JADFXS010000240.1, forward strand.
GGGACCGTAGCGCCGCTTGCGCCGGTCAAAGCCGGACCGCATACGATCACCGGCCGGAAGATTTAGTCTAGCAAACGCCAAGATATGGCCCAACGTATCCTGGGGCAGACCGGCTACCGAAAAATTCAGACATACGTCATCATCTCCCGCCGCCTTGGCCGGGGAG
>JADFXS010000241.1 GCA_015233515.1 Deltaproteobacteria bacterium
AGAACCGGGGAAATATCTCCGATTTCATCAAGGAGAATGCTGCCTTTTCCAGCCAGGGCGAATTTGCCGGCTCTGTCTTTCTTGGCGTCGGTAAAAGCCCCGGCGACATAACCAAAAAGTTCCGACTCCAGAAGTGTGTCCGGCAAAGCGCCACAATTCACAGCGACAAATGGCCGAGTTCGGCGCTCGCTTAAGGTGTGAATAGCGCGAGCGATCAGTTCCTTTCCTGTACCGCTTTCTCCGACAATCAAGACATTCCCGCCGCTTTGGGCTATTTGGGGCAAAATGGCGAAAACATCACGCATCCGCTTGTTTTTGGTGACCATTTTTTCAAAAGTGAACTGTTGCCGGACTTTATCGCGTAATTCCTCGATCAAAGTCAGGTCGCGAAAAGTCTCCACTCCGCCTACCACCAAGCCGTGATCATCCCTTAAGAGAGCGGTATTGACGCTAATGGGCGTTCTTTTGCCCTGAGCAGTCAGGATATTGACCGGTTTGTTCAAGACTTTTTCGCCGGTGGTCATGGTTTTACGCAAGGCGCAATCCATTTCGCAGTTATTGGCGCGAAAAACTTCCCAGCAATGGCGGCCGATGGCTTCCACCTTGGGGATGCCCGTAATTTCTTCGGCTGCCCGGTTGAAAGAGGTGATGTTCCATTCACCATCCACGGTAAAGACGCCATCCGCGATGCAGTTTAAAATTTCCTCGGTCTTGATTTCGGTCTTGATACTATTTCTTTTCATGGAGATTGGTTAGCCCTGAGCTTGACTTAAGAAATTAAGTTAAGCGGTCCGTGGCCGCGGGTAAGAAGAGGACCAAATGGCTGGTTTTAAGTGAAACCATGACCTGCCATGGCCGGAATGCAACTATTAAAACTATGCTCAAAAAATAGAAGCTCCCCTTGGCGAGCTGCAGGGAATCTTCGACATGTCAGGAACAAAAGCGTTTTTTTGCTCGCTAAATTCATTGCAAGCTACGGGGTTGGCGCTCGCTTGCATGTTCAAAAAACATAATTTTCTATCAACGGGTCAGTATTAATACAAAATGTTGGTGTTTGTCCATAGGCTCTGTTCGCCCTAATTCACCACTTACGGGCACCGAGGCACATAAATCCTTGCTGCAACGCTCGTTTCCCGATTTTGGCTCCTCGATTAGGCGATGGGTTTTGGTTGGGAGGCAAGTTGGAGCAACCTGAACCGACCCAGAGGTGTGGTTTTTTATAAACAAATGAGGGAAATTCAGAATGCGGGCAAGCAGTAATATAAAATCAGATTGATACGCCGGGACGAGGCTAGGCTGAGAAATCCCGGGTTAATCGAAGCGCCCCGCAGCCGTCCACTGCGAATGCGCTCACCTGGATTTTCATGCACTAGCCATGTCCTAAACGCATCAAGACAACAGGTTCAAAGATTTGTTTCGGATTCCAGTTATAATTAAGACAGTGGCAGAAGAATTTTTTTTCTCTTCTTGCTTGGACTGATCTTGAGTTTCGAGGGCTTTTTCTTTTTGGCCACGTTCAAGGCCGCCGCGCCTACACCGGCGCCCACGCCGATTTTCAAGGCCAAGGCTAAATCAAAGGCCGCTTTTAGGCCTAAAGCCGGGGCGGCGGCCACCCCGGCCAACGTGGTTAAAATAGCCGCGCCGGCGCCCACGGCCAAGCTGCTCTTTAACCCATTCCAGCCGGTTTGGCCGTGGCAGGCCCGGTTTAATTGTTTAGTGTTCATTTTATGATGCAGTTTGCAAATATCGGCACTGTAACCTTTAAATTCACATTTTTCACATTCAAAAATTCCAGACATTTAATGCTCTTATTTCAAATAGTTACGTTAAATACCAATTCGGGTCGCAGACAATCCGGCGACCATTCCATTGACCAAGCTTTCCGGTGAAAATAAAAAATCTATTCGCCGGTTAAAGGCTTTTCGATTTCCGCCAGCCGCTGCTCAATATTCCTTAATTGGGCTTTCAGAGCTTCGGCGTCAAAAAAATTAATTTGCCGGGGCGGTATTGAAAATTTTTTTCATAACCTTGTCCAGGGCTGCTTGTAAGATTAACTTGCCCAGAGGAAGCAGGATTAGGCTCACCCCCATGAGGGCGTATTTTTTTGTGCTGGCCACGCCTGAACTCCTTTCGTCATCATAACTAGTTTGATGAGCAGCAGTAATCGTGCCAGAGCAAGACAAATTCCGCATATGACAAAAATTATAATAATATCAAGATCTAACTAAATAGATATTTGACTGGCGGGTTGGAGCTGCTTGTTGATAATGCAATCTGCAATTAAATTAGCAGCGGTACATTGCAAATTGCAGTTGATGAAGGTGCATTATCTGTTCAGCCAATGTGAGACTTCCGCAACCACACAATTTTGGCCCGGATCGAGGAAGGCGATATTTTGAAGTCAAAGGAATTTATTATTTTTTAGGGCTTCAAAATAGAGCGCGCCGGCGGCGGACAAGTAGACCAAGAGTCAAGGCCAAAGTCGGTTTGGTGGAGGTCTCAATATGGGCTTTCAAATGAAGCGGCCCGGATCGTTGCCTCTCATCGACCCGGGCCGCGAATATTATCTTAAAGCCAGGTTATGACCGGCCGTGGCTGGCCACCGGAGTCAGTAACTCCTGAGTATTATACGGGTCTTTAAACTCGAATTCCGGACGGAACTTCAGTTTCTTGATACCACGGTCATTGAGGTACTTGGCCAGTTCCAGGTTGACATCGGGCGGGACGTTCACCCCTGCCTGGGCCAAGGCCTGGCGCAACAACATTTCTGATTTGCCGGCCATGGCCACGGCGTCCCCGCAAATCCGACCGGCTTCAGTTGGATTGTGGAAACCGATGGAGTTCTCCGCGCCGATAAAGATGACCCGATACAAGGCTTCCAGATACAGGTCCTTGGCTCGACTATAAACCGCCGGGTCGATGTTTTTCCCCTCGCTCTGGGCTTGATGGGTTTTTTCAAACAACTTGGCGGCCACGGCCGTGGCGTAACCGGCCCGGTTCATCAAGGACACGGTTCGATCCTGAATGGCGAAAACCTGATTGGTCAACCAGGCCGCGGTTTCGGTGTGGCACTGTTGACAGGCTTTCATTTCGTTTTTTAACGGACTCATGACGTTATGATCGGAGATCTTATTCGCCCCGACCCGGGTGTAAGGCATGTGGCAATCGGCGCAAGCCACGTTCGCCTGATGGTGAACGCTGTTATTGCTGTAAAACTCGTATTCGGGATGCCGGATAAAGCCGACTTTGAAACCGGTGACGTTCTGTTTCCATTCTCCGTAAGATGGTTCGCTCTTAATGACCTTGATGATGTTTTCCACGGAGATATTACCTTGTTTGCTGCCCTGCCAGGGGAAGAAGACGGACGTGGATTTCATGTCCTTGTCTTTAGGGATGATGTAAGTCACATGACACTGGGCGCATACCAGGCTGCGAGCTTCCTGACGGGTGATAGTGTTCGGGTCCTTGCCCAGGTCTTGCAGGGCTTTGTTCAGAGTCCACCGGCCGGGGTTCAGGCTCATGTCCTTATTGTTATGGCAATCTATACAAGCCACGCCCAGTTTCTGAAACTCCTGGGGTATCTTGGCCTGGACTTCCAGGTAAGGGTCGGCAAAGTATTTTGGGCCCAAGTCCTTCATCAACTTGGCGGCATAAGGCGTCTTGCAGGTCAGGCAGGCGCCGCCGGCCTTTAGGCGTGAGGGGTCGATTTCCAACTGGTCAATGAGCATGTAGTGATGACCACGAGGTTCATTGTATTCGACGCCAAAACCCCAGCCATTGAACAATAAGGGCATATACGGGAATTCGCTCAGTTTGTCGTAGATAATCAGATCCGTGTCAAAGCCTTTTTTATATTTGCTTTTTCCTACCGGCTTAGGATCCTTGGTCATGAGCCAATAATCGTATTCCAAGGGATAAGCTTTTCCCCAGTTGGCCGGGTTGACATCGCCATCGGCAATGGTCACGGTTTTCACGGGTTCGGGCTTCTGAGGAGCGCAAGTCGCCAGGACTAAACCCCCGGCCAGCAGGCTGACCAGAAAAAGCGCGAGGATGATTTTTTTCCGATCCATGGGCATCTCCTTCATATGGGCGGTGATTAGTTGTCACTTAAATCAATGGTCGGTTAAATATCCTTAATCGACTCGGTCAAAACCCGAGTCGGATCGTAACTCATATTCCCCCGGAAACTCGATGGGACAACCGACGGTGACATGTCCAACAATTACGATTTTCGTTGATCATGAAGATCGTCTCCGCATGGCAACGCCGGCAGTTTTCCTGAACGATGGCCGCGCCATGGGCGGAAATCTCGATTCGGTCCGGAACACGGCCGGAATAAAAAACAAACACATCCCACATGCCGTCAATACCTTTCCAAGTGGCGTAATTGACGGCATTGTCATTGGGTAGGTGGCAGTCGGTGCACTTCAGCCGCCGATGTCCCCCTTGATGGAACCAATTTTCGTATTCGGTTTCCATGACATGACAACTGGCGCAGAAATCCGGAGTCCCGGACTTGGCATACAAATCCGGCGGACCGAAGCTGAGATACAGCCCCACGCCGGCTCCGACCACACCCAACACCACTAAGGCGATAAGCACTTTTTTATACTTTGAGAACAAATCTTTCATCTCCATGACACCACCTCGGGCAAAGGACGCTGGTTTGTATCAAGGACGGATATTCTTCAATTAAGGCGCGGAGTGGATCATTTTTTCCACTCCAGGCGGAGGCGGCGGCTATCACTTTTAAGACAAGGCCGGCCGCGATTCCGTTTCTTGATCCTCGTTTGGTCATAAAGCTGTACTGAAAATAATTATGGAAAAATTATAACCGCTATTTCGGCCGCTGCCAATAAAAAATTGTTGATGGCCTCTTTTTTCATATGCTTAGGCCTCGGCATCCCTCATCCCCTTGAGAATCGATAAGGAGTTTCTTTATTGGCTTATGATTGCAGCG
>JADFXS010000242.1 GCA_015233515.1 Deltaproteobacteria bacterium
AGCAATACCTTCCGATCTAGGAAAATAGACTCCGCATTGTGGATCCTGGACCAGTTCCACCGCCTGAAGATCGCCCGGCGCGTTAGGAGGTGACCTAGGGACCGACCGGCGGGAGAAATCCGGAATGAGCCATCCGCGTATTACCCGGTAAATCAGGTAAAATAAAACGATAATTATGAACCAGCGGAATAGAGTCACAACAGTTCTACTTCCTGTCCGTTGAAATCGGAACCGTTGATCATAACCTTGACAGATTGATTCAAGACCGGATGGCGCCAATCCGGAGCCACGTCCAAGAGAGGATAGAGGACAAAACGTCTCATATGCATCAGTGGGTGTGGCAGAATCAGATCTTGGCCGTCAAGTATCAATCGGTCATAGAACAACAAATCCAAATCAATAGGGCGCGGTTCCCATTTGAGTTTACGAACCCTCCCCATGGCTCTTTCTATGGATAAAAGACCGGCCAACAGGTCATTAGGCGGCAGGGCGGTCTCGATCAAAGCCACGGCGTTGACATACCAATCTTGGCCCGTGACGCCTACCGGCGCGGTTTTATAAAAACGGGACAAGGCTTTCAAGTTAGTCATCGGCAAGGCGATCAGTCGGTCGACCGCTGTCCGGATCAAACCGGCCTTATCACCTTGGTTGGAGCCCAAGCCGATGGCGGCTATACTGCGCGGAGTATCATCCATTGTATTTTATCGAGAGGCTAAAAAAGCTTCTTGATTCGGACAATGGCTTCGCGAAGTCGATCTTCTTCCTGAGTCAACGCGAATCGGATATATCCCTCGCCGGAAGGACCGAAGCCGTTGCCGGGAGTGACGACAATTCCGGCTTCCAGCAATAGTTTCGCTGTAAATTGCGATGAGGTCTGTCCGGAGGGGGGCTTGACCCAGAGATAGAACGTCGCCTTGGGCGGGAATACCGTCAGCCCGACTTCTTTCAGACCCGCGACTAAAACATCACGCCGGCCGGTATAGATCGATTTCATTCGATCTACACAAGCTTGGTCGCCTTCCAAGGCTTCGATCCCGGCCCACTGCACGGCTTGGAAAGCTCCGGAATCGACGTTATTTTTAATTTTGCCTATCCCATCAATGATTTCGGCTCGCCCGGCCGCCCAGCCGATTCGCCAGCCGGTCATATTGTAGGTCTTGGACAGAGAGTGGATTTCGATGCCCACTTCCATGGCCCCGGGAGTCTCCATGAAGCTCGGGGCGCGATAGCCGTCATAGGTCATTTCCGAATAAGCGGCGTCGCTGACGACCATGATTTGATGTTTCCGAGCGAATTCCACAACTTGTCCATAGAAATCCTGGTCAGCCGTGGCGCCGGTCGGATTGTTGGGGTAGTTGATATACATGATTTTGGCTTTGTCGGCTATGTCGGCCGGAATGGCTTTCAAGTCAGGCAAGAACCGGTTTTTTTCCAGCAGCGGCATGAAATATGATTCCCCGCCGGCGAACATGGTGCCGATTTTGTAAACCGGATATGCCGGTTCCGGAACCAAAGTCACATCGCCGGGGTTGATGAAGGCCAGGGGAAGATGAGCCAAACCTTCCTTGGAACCGATTAGGGTAACGACTTCGCGGTTGGGATTTAAATCTATTCCATACTGTTTTTTGTACCAACCCGCGACCGCAATGCGGAAATCGTTCATACCGGAGTAAGACGGATAGCGATGGTTGGCCGGATCCTGAGCTGCCTGGTTGCAGCGATCAATGATGTTGGCCGGAGTCGGTTGGTCCGGATCGCCTACTCCCAGGTCGATGATGTCCACTCCCTTGGATTTGACCTCGTCGCGCATGCGGTCTATTTCCTTGAACAGGTAGGGGGGGAGCTTTTTCAATCGGTCGGCTCGTTCTATTTGAAACATATGTGCGGCCTCGCAAATTTGTAATGATGACAGATAAGTTAAAAAATCGATCCGGCAGCGGTCGATTGATTTTGAAGCCCCTCGCCGCAAGCCGCGAGGAATCTTCGACGTGTAAGGAACGAATGCGTTTAATTTCTTGCTCGCTAACCCCGCGGCAAGCTACGGGGTTAGCTCTCGCTTGCATATTCAATCAGTTTGTTTCGATCAGGGCCTGTCAGCCGTCGGCCAGGTGGAGCCGGAGGCTGTCCAAGCCTATTCCGCAACTACTTTATTGATAAGTGAACCGATACCCTGGACTCGGATTTCAATTGAATCTCCAGGTTTGACGGGGCCGACGCCGGAAGGAGTACCGGTGGCGATAACATCGCCCGGTTCCAAGGTCATGACCCCGGAAATAAAAGCTACTAGAGTCGGGACATTGAAAAGGAGATTGCTGGTTCGTGATGATTGCCTCTTTTCCCCGTTGAGCCAGGCTTCAACCGACAAGTCCGACGGGTCCAATTCCGTTTCGATGACCGGACCGATGGGGCAAAAGGTGTCAAAACCCTTGGCTCTCGTCCACTGCTGATCCTTGGCTTGCAAATCCCGCGCCGTGACGTCGTTGAGGCAGGTGTAGCCCAGGATGTAACGGGAAGCCTCGCCGGGAGAAACATTTTTGGCATGTCGGCTGATGACCACGGCCAGTTCGGCTTCGTAGTCCACTCGGTGGCTACGCGGCGGGCAAATGATGACTTGCGAAGGACCGATGACCGAGGAAGCCGGTTTGATGAAAATGACGGGTTCATCCGGGACGGTATGGTGCATTTCCTCAATATGATCGCGGTAATTCAGACCCACCGCCACCACTTTGGTCGGCTGGCAGGGAGCTAACAGAGTGACTTGGGAGAGAGAAAAAGCTCGATCGGTTACTTTGAATTGACCGAATATATCTCCGGTCAGTTCTTGGATTTGGCCGTTTTTTTCCGACCCGTATTTAATTCCCGGCTCACCTTCCGCTTTGAAACGGATTAGTCGCATATTTTTCCCTCTTGTTTGCCATCAAGGCATTTCTTGGTCATCAGACTGACAGCGAATAAAAAAACGTCGATTACGACTTTGCCGGACCTCGGTGTTGAACAGGCGGATGATGGTCAACCCCCATAGTTCGCCGCGGAGTTAACGAGCAAATTCAAAACGCTTTCGATCACTTCAAGCCCAAAACATCCTGCATATCATATAATCCGGCCGGACGACCGGCAATCCAGGCCGCGGCCCGAACCGCGCCTCGGGCAAAAGTGTCTCGGGAATGAGCCCGATGAATGATCTCCAAGCGTTCACCCATACCGCCGAACATGACCGTGTGTTCGCCGACGATATCACCGGCTCTGACGGCCAGGACGGCGATTTCTTGATCAGTCCTTTGGCCCACCAAACCTTGCCGGCCGTAAAGACCGCATTCCGACATTTTTCGACCGGTGGCTTCGGCGATGACATCCGCCAATTTGACGGCCGTGCCGCTCGGGGCGTCTTTTTTAAGGCGGTGGTGAGCTTCAACGATTTCGACGTCAAAGCTTGAGCCCAAGATTTTGGCCACATCCGCGACTATTTTGAACAACAGATTGACCCCGACGCTCATATTAGGAGTGAAGACCAAAGGCAAGCGGTGGGAGAGTTCGCGGATACGTTCAATTTGCGGCGGGGAAAAGCCGGTGGTTCCCACGATCATGGCCTTGCCGGCGTCGGCGGCCAGCTCGATATGCGCCAGGGAAGCTTCCGGCTGGGTAAAATCGATGATCACTTGGCCTAGGTCAAGTATACCGTTCAATGAGTCGGTTATGAATATTCCGGTCGGGCCGATACCGGATACCAAGCCGACATCCTGACCCAGGGAAGGATGGCCGGGGCGATCAAAGGCGCCAGCCAGGCTGACGTCCTTGGAATCCTGAATAGCCTGGGTGATGCGGCCGCCCATCCGACCGGCCGCTCCAGCGACAATGGCTTTGATCATAAACGCCTCTTTGTTTACTGTCCGAGGTAAGTTAAGGTTCAAGGTCACCAAGCTGAATGCGATTAACCGGAAAGACGGCCCTTGACGTCAAACCGGCGAAAACCGGAATCCAGCTTTTCCAACAGTTCCGGACCCCGGCTTACGCCGGGGCGACGGTATTTGATATCGAATCTTTCCTTAAACTTAATGGCCTTGACTCAACGGTTCGGTCGACAACTCCCGTCAGGAAGTATTTCATGCGCGAGACGATGGTCAATCAACAACCTTGAGTCTTGAACATGCCGGCGAGGGTATTCCCCCAGCCGGCTGTGGGAGGTGTTGGTTTATTACTTGAGTTAATTGCAAAAGAATAAATTTTGGCCCGGATCGAGGAGGGCGAAATTTTGAAGCCGCTGGCATACCGACGCATTTTGAGGACTTCAAAATTGAGCCCGACAAAGAGTCGAGCCAAAAGAGGAGTTTGGCAATTACCTCACTTTATAAGCTCATAATCCTGCAATACTTTGCGCAGTTTGGCTTCATTTTCCGGGTTCATGGGGCTCAGCGGCAATCTGAATTCCGCTTCCATCCAGCCCATCATGGCCATGGCGGTTTTGACCGGGATCGGGTTGGTTTCGATGAACAACGCCCGGAACAGCGGCAGCAGGTGATAGAAAAGCTCTTGGGATTTCTTGAGGTCGCCGGCTTTAAAAGCGTTATACATATCCACCATGGGCCGGGGCGCGACTTGGCCGGCCACGGAGATAACGCCCTTGCCGCCCAAGGAAAGGAGGGGAAGGGTCAGGCCGTCGTCTCCGGAGATCAGATCAAACTTCGGTCCGCAAAGTTCAATAATTCTGGCCATCTGGTTAAAATCGCCGGTGGCTTCTTTCACCCCGACGATATTGTCCATTTTGGCCAGACGAGCCATGGTCTCCGGCAGGATGTTGGAGCCGGTCCGGCTGGGGATATTGTACAAAACGATAGGAAAGCCTTTGACCGCTTCGGCCACGGCCTTGAAAAGAATATAAATTCCCTCCTTGGTCGGCCGGTTGTAATACGGCGTAACCATCAGAGTTGCGTCCGCTCCCACCTCTTAAACGTCGATCGTTGGT